>CAYRPR010000040.1:0-10253 GCA_964425945.1 uncultured Verrucomicrobiota bacterium
GACCCTTTTCACCACCTTTTCATCCAAGTCACGTCCATTGCCCTTTCCCCCAATATTCACGGGACATTCAAGCCTATTCAACCTCTCTCAACCCTTTTCATGCAATCTGGCCTGACGGAACAATCCATGGCTGAAAACCCAGATGGTACGGCACATAATGAATGAACAGAAAAGGAATTCGCGCGACGAGAACCACCCCGAACGTGATCAGGATCCAGAGCCAGACGCGCGGCTTCAGATAGACTGTCAAATACTCATGCATGAGGCCCGATTAATGAATGAACATACAATCCCCGTAACTGTAGAAACGATAGCGCTCCCGGATCGCCTCGTGATAGGCCCGAAGAACTGACTCGCGCCCCGCGAACGCGCACACCATCATGACCAGCGTCGACCGGGGCAGATGAAAGTTGGTCAGCAGGGCGCCGACCACGTTGAACGAATATGGAGGATGGATGAAGAGCGCCGTGCGCCCGTGACTCGGAACGATCCGTCCGTGATCCCGGTACACGCTTTCCAGGGTGCGAACCGATGTACTGCCCACGGCCACGATCCGGCGTCCCTCGCGGCGCGCGGCCTCGATCCGGTCGGCGGCGTCCACGCCGATCTCATAACGCTCCGCCTCCATGACATGTTCCTCTACCCGATCGCTCGAAACCGGGCGGAACGTTCCCAGCCCGACGTGCAGAGTAACGGCCGCACGCTGGACTCCCATCCGGTCAAGCTGTTCCAGAATGCCCGGGGTGAAGTGTAAGCCCGCCGTCGGCGCGGCCACGGCGCCCGGCTCCCGGGCAAATACAGTTTGATATCGCTCGCGATCCGTGCGTCGCGTTTCCACCGGTGCGCTTTTCCTGGTGATGTAGGGCGGCAGGGGCGGTTCTCCGATCTCCTCGACGATCTGCATGAAGGGTTTCGCGCATTCAAAACGTACTCGCGCCCTACCCAATTCTCCGTCTTCCACCATGACGGCTGTCAGGCGTCCGTCCCCGAAAAGCATCGTATCGCCGGCACGCGGCCGACGTCCGGCCCGCAACAGAACATCCCATTCCCCGTCCGTACGCTCTTCAAGAAGGAGAAGCTCCAGCGCTCCGCCGGTCCCGGCCTTGTGCCCCATCAGACGGGCCGGAATGACGCGTGTATCGTTCACAACCAGACAATCGTCCGGGCGTATATATTGCGTGATATCGCTGAAACGGCGGTGTTCGATGCCGCCGGTCCTGCGGTCGAGAACCAGCAGGCGCGACAGGTCTCGCCGTTCGGCGGGCTCCTGCGCAATCAGCTCCTGCGGCAGTTGATAGTCAAAGTCATCCGTACGCATATTATTGTCTCGCCATCCTCCAAACCGTGGCCTAAGATAGGCTGTTTGATCGAATTATGCCATATTGACGTAATGGTCCGATGTGGTGTAGGGTATTTGATGGTAAGGCAATAGATTAAGCCGTGGGATTAACGCCGGCACCAAGTCCGTAAGGAGTTGATATATGAGCATGTGGTTGAGAAAGGTACAGATAATGGGGTTCACGCTGGTGGAACTGCTCGTCGCAATCGCGATTATCGCCTTGCTGGCCGCCCTGCTGTTCCCGGCTGTCCAAGGCGCCATGCTTCGCGCCCGCGCCACTCAAGTTCTAAGCAATGGTCGCCAGCTGTGGACGGCGCTGTTTGCCGATATGACCGACCCCTTGAAGCTGGGTGGAGGGTCACTGGCGTTTCAGTATCCCAAGTCGACGGGATCCGGATTGACATATGACAATTCCACGGACTACTTCATCTATCTGGTGACCAACCGGGTCGTCGCGGTTAACTTCTCGTTTTTTGCCGCGCCCGGCTTGACTCCGGCTGACAGTGACGATCCCGGAGACTTCGAGGCAGATAACAACGCGTGGTGCGTTGTGGCGGACCTGAAAGAGGAGTTCAGCGACAGCCTGCCCCTGTTCTTCACACGAAATTTGAGTATGTCCACGCTGTCGGATTCCCCGACTTTGGACGGGAGCGAGAACCCCTTTGGAGCCCGTTTCATGGTGTCCATCAGTAAGGGCGGATCGGGACAGCTATACGATCCACAGCGGCTTGCGGCAGGCGAGTTTTACACCGGCAATACCAATAACCCGGTCCTGCGGCCGTAAACTTCGATCTGGAACAAAAACCTCTTCTCCGCTAGCGTGTGGGGAAGAGGTTTTTTGTTATCTGGAGAAGTGAGGGTCTATGTGCGGAATAGTCGGTTACGTGGGGCCCGCCGATGCGGTGCCGATCATCCTGGACGGTCTCAAGCGCTTGGAATACCGCGGCTATGACTCCGCCGGTCTGGCCATTCACGGTCCGGATCGCATGGCCATACGCAAATGCGCCGGCCGACTGACCGCCTTGGAGGAGGAGATCGGGCAACACCGCATTGCAGGTCATCCCGGCATAGGCCATACACGCTGGGCCACCCATGGAGCCCCGACCGAAAAGAATTCGCACCCGCACACCAGCTCGGACGAAAAGATCGCCGTGGTTCACAACGGCATTATCGAGAACTATCAGTCCCTCCGCCGGGAACTCGAGGGCAAGGGACACCGGTTCCGCTCTGAAACGGATACCGAAGTCATCCCCCGCCTGATTGAGGACGAACTGAAATCCGGCGAATCGTTCGAAGAAGCCCTCCGCCGCGCGCTGAAGAAAGCCCGCGGCGCCTACGCGCTGGGCATCGTGACCCGGGACGAGCCCGATACCGTCTACGCCGCCCGCCTCGGCAGTCCGCTCATCGTCGGACTCGGCGACAACGAATACTTCATCGCCAGCGACGTGCCCGCCATCGTCAATCGCATCTCGCGCGTGATTTATCTGCGCGATGGTGAAATCGCGATTCTCAGACCGTCCGGCGTGGAGATCCGTGATCTGGACGGCCGCGTCGTCAAGCCCGATATCAAGACCGTGGACATCCACCCGGAATCCGTCGAGCGCGCCGGGTTCGAGACTTTTATGCTGAAGGAAATTCACGAACAGCCACGTGTCCTGCGCGCCTTGTTGGAGAAGCATCTGGATGATGAGAAGCGCGTGCACCTGCCGGAGTTATCCATCGATCCCGCCTATTTCAAGGGCTTGCGACGCGTCATGATCGTCAGTTGCGGAACGGCCTATCATGCCGGCATGTATGGCCGCCTGATTCTGGAGCGCCTGACGGGCCTGGCCGTCGAAACCGAGCTCGGCAGTGAATTCCGTTACCGAGCCCCGCGCATTGAACCGGACACCCTGTTCATCGCCGTGTCCCAGTCCGGCGAAACCGCGGACACCCTGGCCTCCGTGCGTCTGGCGCGCGACATGAGATGCCGGGTGCTATCCATCTGCAACGTGCCGGGCAGTTCGCTGGTGCGCGAAAGCGACGCCGTCCTGTTCACCGAAGCCGGCCCGGAAATCGGCGTCGCCTCGACCAAGGCCTACACCGCCCAGTTACTCGCCTTCGCCCTGCTTGCCCTGCACATCGGCCGGGTCCGCGGGGAGCTGGCGCCCGACGACGCCTCGGATATGGTCCAGGCTCTCGCGAAGATTCCCGATGCCATTCATTACGTGCTGGAGCGGCAGGACGCCATCAAGCAGATCGCCGCCAAGCATCATGACGGCCCGAGCGCCCTCTATCTGGGCCGCCGGTTCAATTACCCCACCGCGCTCGAAGGGGCGCTGAAGAACAAGGAAATCTCCTATCAGCACGCCGAGGCCTACGCAGCCGGCGAGATGAAGCACGGCCCCATCGCCTTGATCAACGAGTATCTGCCCGTGGTCTGCATCTGCACCCGGACGGACGACGAGGTGTACGAGAAGATGATGTCCAACATCAAGGAAGTGGAGGCCCGGCACGGACGCATCATCGCCGTCGCCACCGATGGCGATAAGGACGTGCAATCGGTCGCCGAGGACATCATGTATGTTCCCGCCACCCGCGAGGAATTCTCGCCGCTGGTCAACGTCGTCGCCCTTCAACTCCTGGCCTACTTCGCGGCCCAGGCCCGCGGCACCGATATCGACAAGCCCCGCAACCTGGCCAAGAGCGTCACGGTGGAATAGAAAGATTTACCACGGATTACAGGCATGTCGCGATTGATCATCAAAGGCGGCCGGCCGTTGGCCGGCTCGTTCACGCCGTTCGGCAACAAGAACGCCGTCCTGCCGATGCTGGCGGCCTGCGTACTCACGGACCGGCCGGTTACGCTTCATAACGTGCCGTGGATCGATGACGTGCGCGTCATGCTGCAACTCCTCGACGAGCTGGGCGTGGCCATCGAGATCGGCGAGCGGAGCGTACGACTGCACGCCAAGGCCCTGAATCGGCGACAACTGGACCCGAAACTCTGCCGCCGCGTGCGCAGTTCGATCCTGCTGGCGGGTCCCCTCGCCGCCCGGCACGGCGGCGCCACGCTCTATCCGCCCGGCGGCGACGTGATCGGGCGGCGTCGCGTGGATACGCACTTCGACGGGCTCGAAGCGCTCGGCATCGACGTGCGGGCCGGCCGATCCTACACGCTCAAGCGGCGTCGTCTCCATGGCGCCGATATCCTCCTCGACGAAGCCAGCGTCACGGCCACCGAAAACGTGCTGATGGCCGCCGTGCTCGCACCCGGCCGCACCACGATCTACAACGCTGCTTGCGAACCCCACGTCCAGGATCTCGGCCGCCTGTTGATCCGGATGGGCGCGCGAATCGAAGGCCTCGGAACAAATCGCTTGATCGTCCAGGGCGTTAAATCGCTCCGCGGCGCCCAGCACGCCGTTGAACCCGATCACATTGAGATGGGGAGCTTCGCCGCCGCCGCCGTGGCCACCGGCGGCTCGCTGGATATCCGGCGCGGAACGGAAACGGATGTCGTGCCGGTCATCGCGCGCGGATTCCAGCGACTCGGCATCACATGGAACCTGTCGCGCGGACGGATCAGGATCCGCCGCCAGAAGGAATGGCGCATTCATTCCGATGTCGGTTCCGCCATTCCCAAGATCGAAGACGGGCCCTGGCCGGCGTTCCCGTCCGATCTGATGAGCGTGGCCATCGTACTGGCCACGCAGGCGCGCGGCACGATCCTGTTTTTCGAGAAGATGTTTGAGAGCCGGATGTACTTCGTCGACCAGCTCATTTCCATGGGCGCCCGGATCGTGCAGTGCGATCCGCACCGCGTGCTGATCAGCGGCCCGTCCCGCCTGCAGGGCGCGCACATGGCCACGCCCGATATCCGCGCCGGTATGGCCTTGCTGATCGCCGCCCTGTGCGCGCAAGGGCGGAGCGTCATCGAGAATGCGCAGATCATCGACCGAGGGTATGAGGCGATCGATGACCGCCTGCGCGCACTCGGCGCGGATATCGAACGAGAATGAAGAACGTCCAACCCTGAATGGTCAGGGTTGGACGCTCCCCGATTCGCCGCGGGACTTATTCATCCACGTTCGGTGATCCGACACGGAACCCCCGACCCGGACGATCGCCGCCCCGATTCGGCGTCTGCTCGCCGCCGCCCAGACCATCCCGCCGAGGACGATCCATGCGGTTCTGCGGGCCGGGCCCGCGTCCGAACGGCCCGGCCAGCTGCGACGCCTGCTCATCGCCCACCACCGTCCGCAGGGCCAGATAATGGCGGGTCCGTTCCAACTGAATTTCGGTCATCGCCTGGCCGCTGCGCTCGACCGCCTGCATGACCGCGGCCTCGTCCACGGGATCCGCCGCCAGCAACTGCTGTATCTCCAGATGAGCCTTCTGGCTTGCGGCCTGCAGGTCGACCATCTTCTGCCGGTGTGCGAACTGCAGTTCCCGCACTTGGGCCGCCTGTTGCGGCTCCAGGTTCAACTGCGTCGGGTCCGGAGGCCCGCGCCGACCGCCGCCCGCCGGAGGCTGTGCCCAGGCGCATGCGGTTATTCCGACCACCAGCGCTGTCATAATCCATGCCGTTCTCATGTTGCCCTCTCCCTTTCAGGGTTGCGACTGCCACTATGGCCAGCCACACATAGAACGGAATGGCTTGTGGATTTATTGTGCCGGCGACGCCGGCCCCAGCACACGGTCCAGAAACCCGGTCAATCCTTGACGGTACAGGGGATTCCGCTCCCAGTTCGATTCGTTATGACCGCCGGACAACTCGAAGAACTCCTTCGGTTCCCGCGCTACGTCATACAGCCGGCGCCCCATCTCGAACGGCGTCACGTCGTCCTGGCGGCTGTGCGACACGATGACCGGTACGGACAAGCCCGGCATCTTGGCGAGATTGTCGTACCGATATCGGCAGAACCATTGCACCGGGAGAAACGGGTACAAGGCTCGGCCCATATCCATGATCGAGGTGAACGCGTTCTCCAGCGCGATCCCCTTAACCGGCTTATCCAAAGCGAGTTGCACGGCAATCGCGCCCCCGAGCGAGTGGCCGTAGACGGCGACCGGGGGTTGTTCGGCGTCGCCATAGCGCGCGCGCACGACTTCATAGGCGGCGCGCGCGTCGCGGTATGTTCCGCGTTCCGTCGGGAAGCCCCGACTGCGACCGTACCCCCGATAATCGAACAGGAATACATGCACATCCATGCGTGTCAGCTCGGCCGCCACCGTCACACAGTCGCCGATGTTCGAGGCGTTGCCGTGACAATAGATGACCGTGCCGCGCCCGCGTTCAGCGGGTATCCACCAGCCATGCAGCAGGCATCCGTCCTCGGCGACAAAGGCGACATCCTCGTAGGCCAGACCCGCCGCGTCCGGCGTCGCGCGCCAGCGGCGTCGGGGATAGTAGATGCTCTTCCACTCGAAGATGCGGAAACCGAGCCAGACCGCCGCCGCCAGCGCCACCCACATGATCAGCGCGTTCATAGCTCCAGATATTTCTCACACGGCGCGAGAACCCGGCATCCGGTCCGAGTGACCAGCACGGTGTCCTCGATGCGCACACCGCCCCATCGCGGGTAATACAGACCCGGTTCGATCGTCACCACGTCACCGGCCCGCAGACGCGTACGCGACAGATTGATCGATGGCGCTTCATGTACCTCCAGACCGATACCGTGTCCCGTACTATGAAAATAGCCTTCCGGCACGCCGTTCCGGACCTGCGTCTTGAACCCCGCATCCGTAAAAACCTGCTGCACCATTTGGTGAATCGTCCGGACTTCAACGCCCGCGCGCACCCGGCTCAGCGCCTTGTGCTGGGCGGTGTACACGGCTCGGTACATGCATCGCACGGGTTCCGACGACGGACCTCTGATCACCGTCCGCGTCAGATCGCCATGGTAACCGTTCACGCGATGTCGCGGGAAGATGTCGATCACAATCGGCTCGCCCGCGCGCAATGGTCCGTGTCCGCGCTCATGCGGATCGGCGCCCTGTCGTCCGCACGCCACGATCGTATCGCCGGCCAGGCAATCCGCCGCCAGCAATTCCCGCTCGATCACATGCCGCACATCCTCCGCGCGCAAACGCCGGCGTCCGCTCACGAGACAACCCCGGCGATCCACCTTCGCGTCGCGAATTACGCGCATCGCCGCACGCATGGCCTCCACGGTCGCGCGCTGCACACCGGTGATGCAACGAACATCTTCCGCCGACTTAATCCGGCGACCCGGAAATACCGGACCCTCCATCACGTCGACGCGAATGCGCGCCTTCATCAGCGATTGAGCGGTCGCCAACGGAAAATCGCGCGCCACACGCACGCGCTTCAACTTCAATTGCCGCAACAACGCAACAGCCCACTGCGCCATGTCGTAGCGCGATGCCGGATCGAGATCCAGATCGCCCGGCGTGAACACCATCACGTCACGCAACGTCCGGCGGGCGCGTCCCGCTTCCAGGATGGACACGACCAGATACTTCTTCTTCCCGTGCAGCAGAAAGAGTTGCGGATCCGGCGCCGTAAAGCCCGCCGCATAGCGCAGATTGGCGTCGCGCGCGCCGCCTTCGATCAGTAAAATCGGGCTTGTTAATTTCTTTTCCATCACACAACTCGGCTGGATTTAAGAACTTAGAGGCTCGACATCAATATGCAATTTTGCTTGTCAAAGGGCCACAAAATTCAAGCCCGGCACATGCATCGTTTTCCAACCGATTGCTCACAGAAAAAACCACATATAGTATGATTCTACTATGAGCCCCATTTATTTAGTAGTGCAGCAAATTACTTCGTGTTTATTTTTTTTAGCCTTGTTCGCCTGAAATTCATCTTCTATTCTTCATACTGCACAGGCAAAACCAAGCGGAAAGCGGCTGTTAACAACTTGTTGATGACTTGCCGGATGATGTTAAGGGGTTTCTGTAACAGGCTCAATTGCGGACGATAATGAATCGCGTTCTTGTTTTACGATTTTAGGTGTTTCGAGGGGCGTTCTTGAACCCCGTGCGGAGGGTTGAAGGGCGCATGATCGTTCCGGCATTGTTCCTGTGTTGTCAGAACCCGGCTGTTTTCCCGTCTGCGTTCTTGTGCGGAGATTTTCTGTTCATTTGTATTCGACGTACGACGTGACGGTTAGGGCGGAGGGGCATTCTGTGGATAAGGAAACGCTGAAAATCTGGTCAGACGCCAAGGAGCGATTGGCCACGGTGCTTTCGAAGGATGTGTACGAGCGATGGATCGATGTGATCCGTGTCAAAACGGCGTCAAACAGCACCCTGACGCTCAGTGTCGCCAATGATTTTTACCAGTCCTGGCTCGAAGAACACTATCTGCCGCTGATCCGTGACGCGGTCACGCTGGCCGCGGGCGTCGATATGACGATCACCCTGGCCGTGGACCCGTCGCAAAGCGAGGAGCCCACACCGGACAGCACGGATACCCAGGTGGATCTGCTGGAGACGCCGGTTCAGGAGTCCGCGTCGCGCGCGCCGGTCGCGCGTCGTACCGCCAAGGAATGCACGCTGAACCCGAATTACAGCTTCGATTCCTTCATCATCGGCTCGTCGAATAATTTCGCGCATGCGGCCTGCCTGGCCGTGGCGCAATCGCCGGCCCGCGCCTACAATCCGCTTTTCATCTACGGCGGCGTAGGGCTGGGCAAGACGCACCTGATGCAGGCCATCGGCAATTTCGTCGTCCAGAACAGCCGTTCCCGCGTCATGTACCTGTCCTGCGAGGCCTTCACGAACGATTACATCGACGCCATCCAGAACAAGGCCCTGGCCGCTTTCCGCCGCAAATACCGCCAGACGGATCTCCTCCTGATCGATGACATCCAGTTCCTCGCCGGCAAAGAACGCATGCAGGAGGAATTTTTCCACACGTTCAACGCCCTGTTCGACCAGCATAAGCAGATTGTGCTGACCTGCGACCGGCCCGCCAGCGAGATTCCCGGCCTTGAACATCGCCTGGTTTCCCGCTTCGAGTGGGGTCTGGTCACGGAACTGGAGCCGCCGGACATTGAGACGCGTATAGCCATCCTGCGCAAGAAGCAGGAGTTGCTCCATTTGCACCTGAACGATGACGTCATCCTGTACATCGCCGAGCATATCCGGTCGAATATCCGGCGTTTGGAAGGCGCCCTGATCCGCGCCGCTTCCTACGCTTCCCTGACCGGGCGGCAGTTGACGATCGACACGCTGGAATACCTGCTGCGGGACACGCTGGACCAGGAACAGCAAAGCCATGTCACCATTGAGAGTATCCAGCGGACGGTGGCGGAATACTTCGACATCCGGTTGGCGGATATGACCAGCAAGCGGCGGCCCCAGTCCATCGCCCTCCCCCGCCAGGTCGCCATGTACCTGTCCCGCAACCTGACCAGCCACTCGTTTCCCATGATTGCCGACGCGTTCGGACGCAATCATGCCACGGTCCTGCACGCCTGCCGCCTGGTGGACCAGAAGATGAAGGACGATCCCGGTTTCCGCCAGTCGGTCGCCACACTCAAACAGCGCATAGGTCAACGGGTTAACTAGGCGCAGACGAATCGGATGTCGGGTTGTTCAGTGGTGCCTGTGGATAGACCTGTCAATCGCCCGGGCAACTTGTGAACGAGAGCAGGTTATGCCCAGATCGGCCCGGTTCGCGGACCGGAGTACACACGGGGTACACAGGGCCGGATCGACATAAATGCGCATTGCGTTAGGGGTTAAGCTTGTTATTGATCTTATCCACAATACATAATAATAAGATGAATGATATATAGTTTGATTCAGTATTCATCTTTGGCTGTGCACAACGCCCGGAGGATGTCGGCATGAAGCTCAAAATCAAAAAGGAAGCGATCCTGGAAGGATTGCAGAAAGTGCTATCCATTGTCAGTCCCCGGACCACGCTGCCCATTCTTTCAAATGTCCTGCTGAA
>CAYRPR010000041.1:0-10078 GCA_964425945.1 uncultured Verrucomicrobiota bacterium
TTGTCGCATACTGCCCGCGTTCGTGGACAGAGAGGAGCGAGACATTGCACAAGGACATTTCGTCGATCATGGAAGGGTGGAATTACGAGCCGTCCCGTGTTTCCGCCCGCTGGATCAAGGGCGCGGAAGGACGAACCAAGATTCAATTGCGGCTGGACCTGGGCCTCTTTCAGATGGAGACGGAGGGGCGGCCGGACGGGCAGAAACCGCGCGAGTATCAGACTCTAATTGATTATTCCATCATTCTGGAAAAGACCTCCCGCTGCCAGCAGGTTCCGAAGCTGGACGATGCCGCCTGCGCGGAATTGCAGCAGGAAGCGGTTCAGTTCTATTACCGGTACATATCGCTCTACGCCCTGCGTGATTATGACGGCGTGATCCGCGATACGGCGCATAACCTGCGCATCCTGGAATTCGTCGAGCGGCACGCCGAGGACGAGGATCTCGCATGGGAATTTCTGCAGTTCTATCCGTACATCCGTATGATGAACGCGCGCGCCACGTCCGAGAAATTCGTCGAGAATGGCCGGGAGGAGTTCGAGCTGGCGATATCCGCCGTCGAGAAGGCGCTGACCGATATACAGCGCTTCTGGGATAAGTACGGCGAGGCCGACGTGGAGATTGAGACCGAGGAAGAGGAGATCCTGCAGGAATTGCTTGAGGAATTGCGCGGCCGCAAGCCGAAGAGCCGCAGTGAAGCCCTGCGCGAGGACCTTGAGCGGGCGATCGCCATGGAAAACTACGAGAAGGCCGCCTCCCTGCGCGACACCCTGCGTCTGGTGGAGAAGCGTGAGCGCAAGCAGGTCAAACAGGATATTCCGACCCAGCACTGAACGGCGGACATGAGGGATCATGATCATCATTGAACCTCATATCCACATGTTTTCGCGCACGACGGATGATTTCCAGGCCATGTACGAGCAGGGCATCCGTGTGGCGGTCGAACCCTCGTTCTGGCTTGGCTCGCCCCGGCGCTATCCCGGCACCTTCTGGGACTACTTCCAACTGATTCTCGACTTCGAAACCCAACGCGCCGAGCGGTACGGCATCGATCACTACGCCAATATCGCCGTGAACCCGAAGGAAGCCGAGGACCTCGAACTCTCCAACGCCACGATCGACGGGATGGATGCCTACTGGGCGCACGGGCGCTGTCTGGCCGTGGGCGAAATCGGTTACAATCTCATCACGCCGAACGAGGAGGCAATCTTCCAGCGCCAGCTCGAGATCGCCAAGTCGCGCAATCTGCTGGTGATGATCCACACGCCGCACGACACGCCGACGGTCAGCAAGAAGACGGGCGTCGAACGGACCATCGCCGTCTTGAAGGAACTCAACTACAATCTCGACCGCATCATCATCGATCACAACACCGAAGAGACCATGGACTTGACCCGCGACTACGGCACGTGGGCGGGGTTGACCGTGTATCCCTATTCGAAGCTCAACCCCGTGCGCGTGATTGACATCCTGAAGCGATGGGGCCTTGAACGCACGATGGTCAACAGTTCCGCCGACTGGGGTGTGTCCGATCCGACGACGCTCCCGAAGATCGCGAAGCACATGGCGAACAACGGATTCGCCGCGAATCAGGTTGAGCGGCTGTTGTTCGATAACCCGTACGGTTTCTACAAGCAGAGCGGCAAATTCAATCCGCGCCTGGACCTGCCGTTCATCCACCCGAGCACGTATCAGCGGTAGGGGAAGAGTGAGCAGTAGACAGTGAACAGTAATCAGGAGGATTTGCCGGCTGTTTACCGATCACTGTTTACTGACTACTGACATGAAAGCCTGGTTCCAGCTATTCCGCGTACCGAATCTGTTGACGGTGCCCGGCGATCCGATCGTGGGGTTGCTGTTGGCGGCGCAGGGCGCGCCGGTATTGGTCTGGCGGCTGGTCGCCGTGGCGATGGCGGCCCTCGCGCTTTACGCGTCGGGTCTTGCCTTCAATGACTACTTCGACCAGGACGAAGATGCCCGGCATCGGCCTGATCGGCCCCTTCCGTCCGGACGGATTTCGCCGGCCCAGGCCCGGAATGCGGGCGCCATGCTGGTCGGGGTCGGATTGTTGATCTGTCTTGCGCTCGGGCTTGTTCCGTTTGCCGTCGGCGCACTGTTGGCGGTCCTGATGTTGCTGTACAACGGCTGGTTGAAACGTGTGCCGGTGATCAGCGCGCTGAACATGGGAGCCTGCAGGGGGACGAGCGTGCTGCTCGGCGCTTCCGCCTACACCGCCGGCCCTCTGCTGGGCCCGAAAGCGGTTGCGGCGGCCGTGATCGTCACGCTGTATATTGCGGCGGCTACGCACCTGGCGCGGCGCGAGGTCGAGTCGGAGCATATTCCGCGCCTCGTGGGCTGGCTGATCGGCGCGCTGCTGTTTCTTCAGGCCGCCTTCGCGATGTTTGCGGGCTACTTCGCGGTGGCCATGGCATTGGCCTTGTGCTGGCCGCTGAACCGCTGGCTGTCCCGTCGCTTCTACGCGAGTTGAGGCATGTATGGAGTGCGCCGGCAGAGTCTCCATTCCCGACGCGCTTCGCGGTCGGGACGTCGGGACGGCGACCCGTCTGCGCCCAAGTGCTCCGCCGTGGCGGGCGGCGCTTTAATATCGCCTCAGAAAAAGCGGTGTCGCGTCCCGCTGGCGCGTGACTTGCCACCGCACTCCATATTGCGCTTCCTAAGCGGGCACGCTATTGTCCCAGCATGTCGCATCGCAATAAACTGCTCGTCTTGAACGTCGCGGCGTTGAGCGCGGACATGGCCGGACGTTTGCGTGTGCCGGGATTGACCTTCCGCCCGATGCAGACCGTATTTCCCGCTGTGACCTGCACCGTACAGGCATCGTTCCGGACCGCTTTGCCGCCTGTCCAGCACGGTGTTGTCGCGAACGGATTGTATCATCACCGGTTGAGGAGGGTGCTGTTCTGGGAGCAGGCGGCTTCACTCGTGGAGGGCCCGCGCATCTGGGGTGATCTCCGGGCACGCGGCGGCAAGGTCGGCCTGATGTTCTGGCAGCAGAGTATCGGCGAAAGCGCCGATCTGATCGTCTCGCCCAAACCCGTTCACAAGCATAGCGGCGGCATGATCCAGGATGTCTACACCCAGCCGCATGATCTGTATGACCGCCTATGCGCGCAGGTCGGGCGCCGATTTAACCTGATGCATTACTGGGGGCCGATGGCATCGCGCAAGTCGAGCGAATGGATTGCGGACGCCATCTGCGCTGTGATGGACATGCCCGACGTCGCGCCCGACCTGTTGCTGGCCTATCTGCCGCACCTGGACTACGATCTGCAACGGTACGGACCGGAGCATCAGAAGATCGATGCGGCGATACGGGTTTTGCAGGGGTTGTTGACGCGGCTGGTGGATCACGCGCGATCGCGCGACTATGACGTGTTGCTTTTTGGCGACTATGCCATCCGGACAGCGGATCGCGGCGCGGTGTTTCCCAATCGCGCGCTACGTGATGCCGGCCTGTTCTCGACGCGTCGAGTGAAGGGTATGCACTATCCCGACTTCTTTGCCAGCAAGGCGTTTGCGATGGTCGATCATGAGATCGCGCATGTCTATGTGCCCGATCGGGCGTCATTGGATCGCGCGCGGGACGTTCTGGCTTCCTTGGGCGGGGTCGGCGAAGTGATGGGGCGGGTACACGCGGGCGGCGGTGATCTCATTCTGGTCGCCGCAGACGGGTATTGGTTTGCCTATCCTTGGTGGACCGACCGCAAGGAGGCGCCGGATTTCGCCGCACATGTGGACATCCACAACAAGCCGGGCTTTGATCCGTGCGAATTGTTTTTTGGCTGGCCGCCGGGCTCGGTGAGCCGGGACGCGGACCGGGTGCGCGGCTCCCACGGTCGCACCGGCCCCGGCCGCGAGGTCGCCTGGGCGGCGACCTGCGACCTCGGTGCGGAGCCGGAGAATCTGATTCAGTTGAGTCAAGCGGTCATGTCCCGGCTCAACAGCCAACGGCCTGCGGGTGGTCCCGCAACGGGACACACCCGCGCTCCAGGAGAATGATCCTCCCGGGCTTCGGGGCGCGGCTGTGTCTGACGAAGGAGGGCCCGCCGCAGCAGATCGAGCTCGCGCGTTCCTTCTATTTTCCAATCCGCGCGAACGGCGTGGTGAAGGTGTCGTGATCGCCCCACTCGAAGGATGAATTCCACGCTTCCACGCCCGGCGTATCCAGCGTGGCTTCGTCGTGCGGGATGGTATCCATCGCGGAAGCCGATCCGGCGCCGATCATGATCCCGATGCCGTTGGACTCGATGTCATCGGCGGTGACGCCGAGATAGCTCAACGGGATGCGCATCTCGTAGAAGCTGTCCCGGCCGGTGTCGTGACCCTCATTCAGGAAGTTGTGCGTCGGCGCGCCGCCGTCATGGCGGTTGTCGGCATCCCACACGCCCCACAGGCTGTCGCCCGCGAACGTGCCGCCCTTGGCGACGGTGATGCCCGCGGCGGCGATGCTGTGATAGTTCACGCCGCCGTCGTCCACCGGAAACACACCGTTCTGCGCGCGGGAGATGTAGCCCTGCCACAGACTGCCGGCCAGGTAGATCTGGTAGTTGGGCTTGTTCGGTCCGGCCCAGACATTGAACTTGTCCCACATATCCTCGGTCGCGCCCTGGCCTGGAATGGTGTCGATGACGATCCACTGCAGGATGCCGTCGTTGTTCGAGATCTTGCCGCCGCCGGCGGATCCGGCGTTGGACGGATCGATCACATCGGTGACATCCACGTACTGCCAGGCGACATACAGATAGTCATCGTCCCAGGCCGCCCACACGTGTGTGAGGTCGATCGGCGCCTCGTGCATGGTCCAGTTGTCGCCGAGCGAGCGCGGATCGTCGTTGGCCATGTCGATCGCGATCAGGTTATTCGTGGTCCAGGCGCCGGCCGGCGTGCCGTTGATCGTGATGGATCCGTTGGCGACGCGTTGGCCGAAACTCGGGTTGGTCGAGTAGGGCAGGCTGGGCCCGAACTGCTGGCTCTGGTTGACCACGACGTTGATCGTTACGACGTCCGAAATGTTGCCCGTGGCGTCCTGTGCGATGACTTTGATGGTTGTGTCCGCATTGATCAGGAGCGGTACGTCGTTGTAGATCGTACTGGCCGGGGTCGGGGTCGATCCGTCCGTTGTGTAATAGATCGTCGGGTTCGAGTCCTCGTTATCCGTCGCGAACAGGCTGACTTCGAGCGACGGGTCGGACGTGGTCGTGTTCTGCGGCGAGTACGTCACCACCGGCGGTTCGTCGTCCGGCGCATTGGGATCCTTGATCGGCAGGTGATAGTTCACGGTGCCGTTGTTGTCCCAGTGGGAGATGCCTTCGTCATCCACGATTTCAATCGCATATTGCAGGTTGATGCCGTGCGGAAACGCGCCGAGGTTGACCTCCCAGACGTCGTTGTTGTTGGTCGAACCGATAAAGGTCATCGGCTGGGTCAGCCAGTTGTTGCCGGTCGTGCTGTATACGATGGTGGCGCCGGTGGCGCGACCGATCGGGTAGGACTCGATCCGGATGATCAACTCGTCCAGCGAGAAGACGGAGCCGCCTTCGGGCCAGTTGTATCCGGCGACGCGGTAGAAGGCCAGGTCCTCCTCCCCGTTGTTATCCGTCCAGTCGAGGGCGGATCCGGAGGCCAGCGCTTCGTGCACGAGATCCCAGTCCACGAGATTGGTGGACTTGAAGATGCCGTAGGTGCCGCCGTTCTTGAGCGTGGAGAGATGCAGTTGAGGCAGGTTATTGAAGGTCAGCCCCAGCGCGCTCAAGTCCGGCCGGGCCGCGGCGACATGGCGGGTGTTGCCGACCCACTGCACGGTCGGGTTGCCCGACCCGCCGTTGCTGTTCACGGTCGCGGTGTAGTCATCGCCCGCGTTGTTGTCCCAGGTCTCGTTGCCGTTGCTGTCCTCGATCATGACCGCGTACCGGACAGTTGCGCCGGCGGAGAAGGTTCCGAGATTGACGTGCCACCAGTCGTTGCTGTGTCCCAGTCCGGTATCGATCGTCCCGTTGTTCCCGAGCATGGCGGTCTGCCAGCTTGCTCCGTTGTTGGAGCTGTACACCACGAGGCCGCCGGCGGCGGTCCCGACGGGATACGACTCGACATCGATCCAGAGGTCGTCCGCCGCGGTGATCGCGCCGTTGGTGGGCCAGTGACGCGTATTGCCGATCCACTCGACCGGATTGCCGTCGCCACCCTGATTCACATGGGCGTGGTAGTTGGTGGTATTGTTATTGTCCCAATGCTGATTGCCGTCCTTGTCGGTGACGGTCACGGCGTAGCGGATATGCGCGCCGGACCCGAACTTGCCGAGATTGACGTGCCAGGCATCGTTGTTGTCGATGGTTCCGTTGGCATTCAGCGCCTTGGTCAGCCAGTTCGCGCCGTCGCTCGAATAGATAACCGAGCCGAAATCGCCCGCGCCCTGCGGGAAGGTTTCGATATTGATCCAGAGATCGTCGCCCGACGTGATGCTGCCGTTTTCGGGCCAGTGATAGGTGTTGCCCAGCCAGGTGATTTCCTCTCCGCCGCCGCCCTCGCCCTCTTCCTCGAGTTTCAGGAACTGGGCAATCGAACCTTCCTGCCCGACGTTGCCGGAGAAACTGATGAAGATGCCGTTGGCCGCGATATCCGCGCCGGTCCGCGCGTTCGGCCACAGGTACGTGTTGGGCGTTGTGGAGGCGAGATTGCGTACGTTGTAGCTCTTGGCGGGGTTGAGAAAGATCGCCGGCACGTTGATGTTGAACGTGCCGCTCTGGCCCTGTTGCGGGCGGAGATTAACCAGCGCGAGGACCACATCCTGATCCGCCGGATCCCAGCCGAAGTTCTCGTATTTCAGCACGGCGAAGATCTGCTGGTGGGGACCGCCGTTCTGCTGGTCAATGTAGTACTGGTTGGCGAGGCGCAACGCGACCGAGCGTTCCCGGCCGAGGTTGGCGTCCTTGTAGCGGTGCCATAGCGAGTCATTCTGGAAGTTGTTCCGGTTGTCCCAGAGATTGTTGTAGTTGTGCCAGTTGCGGATGTCGGGAATGGTGCGTCCGAATTCCACGCGTTCACGGCTGAACTGGCCGAGCCCGTCGTACCCGAGCTCCTGTCCCTGGTACAATTGCGGCGTCCCGTCGATGGCGGCGAACACGCTGTGCATGGCCACCGCGTCCCACTTGCGGCCGAGCCAGGGGCCCTGGTCGTGGTTGATCGTGCCGCGCAGGATCAGCGCCAGGCCGTACTGCGTCTTGCGGTTGTCGATGACACTGCGCAGGTCCGTGGTCTTGATGTCGTTGTTCTCGACGATGGCCCAGAGCTGGTTCTCGTTGATGGCGTCGAACCCGCCCTTCCAGGCGCGGTAGGCGATGCTTCCGCCATCGAGGCTTTCCGATACGAAATACAGGTCGTGTTTGACGGATTTGGCGCGGTTGATCAGGTACTGCCACGCCTTGCGGGGAACGCCCTGCGCGAAGTCGCAGCGGTATCCGCCCGCCGCGCCGCCGGTGACCTCGATCCAATGGATCATGAACTGGGCGTAATATTCCACCATCTTCTTGACGTCATCCGACAGGACCCATTCGCCGTCGCTCGTGTCGTTGATGTTGCCGAGCGCCGGATAGTTGCCCCAGAACAGGTCGTAGGCGTCCGGCCAGACGAAATCGTGACGGTCGGCGGGCGCCGGTCCGATCTGGGAGGCGTTCTCCGCCGGCTGCCACCAGTGGTAGTTGCCGTGATCCCAGCCGGGTTTGGAGGTGTCGCACGCCGGATGATTTCCGACATACTTGGAGAACCATTGCGGGCGCACGTTGCGCATTTCCGCCGTGGGCGTGTGATAGAGTTGCGCGGCGTTTTCCGGGTCGCGCTCGATCTCCACGTTGGTGGCGACGTGGTTGAAGATGACGTCGAAGATCACGCGGATGCCCTGGGCGTCGGCCTTCTGCACGAAATTCGTGAAATCGCGCATGGACGCCTCGCGCGTGCCTTCGGCGGAAAGGTATTCGGCCACGTGGAACAGGTTCTTGATGGAGTACGGACTGCCCGGATCGCCCGTATTGCAGTCGGCATGCGCGCCGATGGGGTGGAACGGCTGGAGCCAGATCGTATTCACGCCCAGATCGTTCAGGTAGTCGAGATTGAATCGCGACGCGCTATTGGTGAGTTGAGAAAGGATGCCGCGGTTTGCGTAATCATTGCCCGTGGCGTTGACGACGTGCGCCTGCATTTCATAGACGACCAGGTCGCGCGTGCTGATGTCCGAGACGTTGATCACCGGATTGCGACCGCCGTAATACTGCCAGGGACCCGCGCCGTCGCGGAAACGGACGCGCACATCATAAGAACCGCACTTCATGGCGTAGAGCGTGAGGTCGTATCCGCCGGAACCGTTCGACGTCATCGGATAAGCGATCCAGTATCCGCTGTCCAGGTTCCCGTTCCAGTCCGGATTGTCGAGCGTGGCTTGATCGCGGCGGTTCAGCGTCGTGACGATCTGTGCTTCCGTCGCGCCGGTGTTGGGCCAGAAGGCAAACTCCACGGCGTTCGACTCGCCGCCGCTTTCATCGATGAAGAAATGGTACACGCGATTCTCCGCGTTGGCGTCGAAGATGGCGAGGTAGGGTTGACTCCACGCGGCCTGGACCGTGATGACGAGCAGGAGCAGTCCCGCGCCGAGAAACGATTTTGATGCATTCGAGAGATGATTCATTGAGCACTTCCTTTGATTGTATTCTTGACGGGCTGTCATATTGATTACAGAGAGAGATACCTGTTTTACTAATTTTAGTAAAGCGTTTTAGCAAATAATGTTTATATTGACAACTTTAGCGCACAATTGCCTGTAATAGGCTGTTATTGCTCGTTTCAGTGACATTAATGGGGGATACTGGAAGAATGGAGTTGGATCACATTTTTATTGCGACCACGCGCGGGGCCCCCGAGGCGGACCGGTTGACGGAGTTGGGTTTCCAGGAGGGGACACGGAATCGCCACGAGGGTCAGGGAACGGCCAATCGACGCTTCTTCTTTCAAAACGCCATGCTGGAATTCCTATGGGTCGAGGACGACCGCGAGATTCGCAGTGAACGCGCCCGGCCGACCCGACTTCAGGAGCGCCTGTCGAGAACGGATCCCAGAGTGTCGCCGTTCGGGGTATGCTTCCGTCCTTCCGGGCCGTCGGAGCAATCGGCGCCTTTTCCGATGTGGTCGTACAAACCGCCTTACCTGCCGGATCACCTGCATATCGAGATAGGCCGCGATACGCCGATGGAAGAACCGATGTGGTTCTTCATCACGTTTTCGTCGCGACCCGACCGGGTGCCGGCCGGATCGATACAGCCGCTGGAGCATGCCGGGGGATTCCGCGAGATCACCTCCGTGCGAATCACCATTCCGTCGGACGGTGACCTGTCGCCTGCGGCGCGCGCCGCGCGGACGGCCGGTGTCGCCGTGGTTCAGGGCGGCGATCCTGAACTGGAGATCGAGTTCGATCACGGGAGGCGGGGGGTGCGACACGATTTCCGCCCCGGAATCCCGCTGGTCATGAACGGGTAAGCCCACATTCTCCTTGGCGCGCCGCCGCCTTTTCGAGATGATCCCCTGTCCATGAGCACATTGCAGAATCAGGTCGCCATCGTCACCGGCGCCGCGCGCGGTTTGGGGCGGCATATCGCGGTCCGGCTCGCGCGCGAAGGAGCGCGTGTGGCCCTGTGCGCCCGCTCGGCGTCCGACCTCGACGCCGTCGCCGCGGAGATCCGTCAGGCGGGCGGAACGTGCATCGCCGTGCCGACGGATCTGCTCCGCCGCAACGATATCGCGCGATGCGTCGAAACCGTCCATGCGGAATGGGGACCGGTGGATGTTCTCATCAACAACGCGGGCATCGGGACCTACAAACCGTTCATGGATCATTCCGAACAGGAACTCGACGAGATCATCGACATCAATTTCAAGGGCACGGTTTTTATGACGCGAGCGGTCCTGCCGGACATGCTGGAAAAAGGCCGCGGCCAGATTCTGAATGTCGCATCGGATTTGAGCCGTCGCGTGATCCCGAACCTGGCGGCGTCTGTCGGCGCGAAGCACGCGGTTC
>CAYRPR010000042.1:0-9910 GCA_964425945.1 uncultured Verrucomicrobiota bacterium
GCATATGGGCGGCTACCTCGTGTGGGATGAAGCGGAGGAGCACCTGATCGGCCAAGACCTCACGCTTGACCTCGCGTTCTGCACGCCCGACACGTTACCCGACGACCGCCTGGTCCATCTGGCCCGCCGGCACGGTAATCGTATTGTGGAACATTTCGAACCAGAGACGGAGAAAGACGAAGAATGAACCTTTGACCACGAGCGCGGAGAGCAGGGCGCTCACCGGGGAGCTGGCGCTGGAATGGGCGGGCGGAAGCCAGAAATGCATCGGGAACAGCGCGGTCTTCACCAGGAGTCCCAGTGTCATCAGGGCGAAGGCCATGGACGACGCGGGGCTTTGATCCATCACCTGACCGAGTGTGTGGACATCGAGGGTGTGGTAGGCGGCATAGAGCAGGGTCACACCCATCAGATACGCCATCGAACCCAGCATGGTGGCGATCAGGTAGCGCATGCCGGCGATCAACACCTCACGTGATCCGGTCAGCGTCACCAGGGCCACCGCGCCCAGTCCCACCAGTTCCAGCGCCACATACAGGTTGAAGATGTCGCCCGAGAGCGCCAGTGCATTCAGGGAGCCCCACATGAACAGCCAGAGCGGCCAGAACATCTCGCCTTCGCGCAAATAGCTCTTTCCATGGGCGATGGCGTAATACGGGCCGGCGTAGAGACTGATGACCATGCTCGTTACCGAAATCATCAGCAGGATGACGGCGGTCAGTCCGTCCGCATACAAGCTGATGCCAAGCGGCACGCGCCAGCCGCCCAGTTCGTAGCGCATGACCCCCTGTTGCGATATCTCCGCGACGCCCGCCAAGGTTACGGCAAAGGCCGCAACGGACAGCATAAGCCCCATCGTGCGCACATAGCGGCGCGGAGCCACAAAGCAGATGATCGATCCCGCAAAGGGGACCATGACGATCCAGGGTATCCACATCGTCATGATTCCGGCCCTTCGTCATGGATCCGGGTATGGCCCGTGACACTGTAAATACGTCGCGCGAGGGCCACGGCAAAAGCCGTCGTGCTCAATGCGACGACGATGCCGGTCAGGAGCATCGCCTGGGGAACCGGATCGGGAAACGCATCCGTGTTCCGGTAGGCGACGCTGATCAGAAATAGAAACACGCCGCCCGCCATGATGTTAACCGCAATGATCTTGCGCAGAAGGTGCAGGGAGACGATCAGCCCGTAGATGCCCAGGCAGAACAGCACCATCGCCGCGGATGAGTATAGTAGGAAAATGTTCATGGCGAGTGTTCGTCGTGAGGATGGTGCGGATCAGCCGGTTGCAGGCCGATGATGAGCGCGGCAACGATCAGGCCGATGGAGATGGTGGCGGCCGTCTCGATCAGCAGAATCAGATCCCCGGCATGGGGCAGGGGAAATTGCAGGAGCGCTCGTCCGGTAAGGACGGTTCCGGCGGCTACGATCAAGAAGGTCAGGAAACCGAAGCCGAGAAGGAAACGGAATCGCCAGGCCGTAATGGCCGCAATGGATGTGTATCCGGCCAGCCACAACAACACGCCCGCCGCGCCCAGCACAACCCCGGCTTGAAAAGCGCCGCCGGCCGAGAATTTTCCCATCCAGAGCAGGTACCCGCTGGTCAGAACCATGAGCGGAACCAGCAGGCGAATCAGCCAATTCAACACCGGCTCGGCGGCGGGGAGGCGCGCGATGTCGCGCAGGTCGCTGCGACGCTGGAAGGTCAGCACGCCGAGTATCGCGAGATACAACACCCCGATTTCCAGCCAGGTATCGTATCCACGGAAATTCAGCAGGACGGCGGTCACCGGATGTTGCACGCCGCTTGACTCCATGTGCGCCGCAACCACCGAGGACAGTCCGCGCGCTTCCAACGGCATATCGTTCAACGCGATCAGGAGCAGGACGCCCAGCACTATCGCGAGCAGGGCGACCAATCCGGTTTGCAGGCGGTTATGCGGTGCGTGTGTCATGCTTTGGGTGTGGGGTGTTTGTCCGGACCGCGCGCGCAATGTCGAACGGCGTCCAGCAAGAGAACGCCGGTCAGTCCGGCGCCGATGGCGGCTTCGGCCAGGGCGATGTCCGGCGCCTGGAGCCGTACCCAAGCCAGGGCCATCAGCAATCCGAACGCGATGAACAGGAAGACCGATTTATACAGACTCGGCGTCACCAGGACGCGCCAGGCGATTGCGACCAATGCTACGACGAGAATAACATCGATGACACCTTCAGACAGGTTCATGGCGGGTGTCCTCCGGTTGGATGTGGCGCAGAGTCAGACGGCCGAGCAGGTAACACGCGGTGGAACTGGCCAGCATGGCCAGGATCCAGATGATGATGAGTTTGAACGCGACCGCCCACGACAGATTCGCCAGGCAGAGCCCGGCCGTGATAAATCCCAGTCCGAGATTGTCGGCCTTCGTCAGCGCGTGAAGACGGCTGAAGGTGTCGGGAAAGCGAAGAAGCCCGACGGTTCCGGCGAGAAAGAAAAATGCACCGATCAGGCAGAGGATGATGATGGCGGCATTGAGTATCATGGTGTGTGGTCTCCAGGAGGTCCCAGGGAGGGGCCCACCAGTTTGACGAAAGCGATCATCGCCAGTACGGCCAGCAGAGCGAAGATCAGCGCCACGTCGCGCAACGCCGGTTCGGCAAATCGCTGGGCCAGCAACATCAGAATGGCTACGCCCGTGGTACCGAACAGTTGCAGGGCCAGCATGCGGTCTCCGAGAGTCGGTCCGCGGATAATGCGGGCCAGACCGCTCAGAATGTTCAGCAACAGGAACAAGACCAGTATCATATAGAATTCATTCATAACGGGACCTTTGTGCCCTTGAAGGTATGTGTGCGAGTATGGAAATCAAGTCCCATCGGAACCGATTCGGCCGATTTCGAGGCCCCTAGGCGTTCCGTCATGGCGGATGACATTATGGTATTGACCGTCTTCAGCCTGCTATACATGCTCACGCGTTCTAATGGGCGTGGGGGATATGGCCGAGGTCGGAACATTCGAGATTACAGCGCGCGATACGCGCACCCGGGCGCGATGCGGTCGCCTGCGTACGGCGCATGGCGTGGTGCGCACGCCGGTTTTCATGCCGGTCGGCACGCAGGCCACGGTCAAAGGCATGACGCCGGCCGAGTTGCGCGAGCTGGACTTAGATATCCTGCTTGGCAACACCTATCACCTGAACGAACGGCCCGGGTTGGACGTGGTACGGGCGGGCGGCGGTTTGCACCGGTTCATGGGATGGGACCGGGCCATCCTGACCGATAGCGGCGGCTTCCAGGTTTTCAGCCTTGCCGCCCTGCGCAAAATCAAGCAGGATGGCGTCGAATTCAAGTCCCACGTGGACGGTTCGCCGCGTTTCCTTGGTCCGGTTGAAGCCATGTCGATCCAGCGTGCACTGGGCTCGGATATCGCCATGGCGTTTGACGAGTGTCCACCTTATCCTTGCGACCGGGATTACGCTTGTCAGGCGGTGAAGCGCACCGTATCGTGGGCGGCCTTATGTGCCCGCCAGCCGCGCGCGGAGGGGCAGTTGGTCTTTGGCATTGTACAGGGAAGCCGGTACGCGGATTTGCGCGAGCAATGCGCCCGCGCCATCGTCGATATCGGATTTGACGGTTACGCCATTGGTGGCGTCAGTGTGGGCGAACCCGACCACCTGCTTATGCAGGGCGTGGTCGACAGCGTGCCTTCACTGCCCGAGGACCGGCCGCGGTATCTGATGGGGGTGGGCCTGTTGCCCCAAATGGTCGAAGCCATCGCGCTCGGCGTGGACATGTTCGATTGCGTGATGCCTACGCGATACGCGCGCAACGGCACGGCGTTCACGCGTCATGGACGGTATCCGGTCAAGGCCGGCATCTATAAGGACGATCAGCGGCCGGTTGAGGATGGTTGTGGCTGCTATACGTGCCGGAATTTTTCGCGGGCGTATGTGCGGCACCTGTTGAATGTGAATGAGATGCTCGGCGCCCGGTTGTTGACGGGGCATAACCTGTACCGGTACGCCGAATGCCTGCGCGAAATCCGCGAGGCCATCGAGGCCGGAACCTTCGCGGAATACCGCGCGGCGTTACTGGCCGGATATCGAGAGATACGTGACGATCATGAAGAACAGGTATAACGAGATGAAGGAGTCCCGCACATGATGGATTTAACGATGTTCTTGGCCATGGCCGCCCCGGACGGGGGAGACGGCCAGCAATCGCCCATGTTCATGTTCGGCTGGCTGGCCATCATGATCATGATCTTCTATTTCATCCTCATCCGTCCCCAACAGCGCAAGGAAAAGGAACGGCGGGCGCTGCTTTCCGCCATCAAGTCGGGTGATCGCGTGCTGTTCAGCGGCGGCATTATCGGCGTCGTGACCAATGTGCAGGAGAAGACCTTCACGATAAAAATTGCCGACAAAGTCAAAGTGGAAGTCAGCCGTGGCGCCGTGACGCATGTGCTGGATAAGGAAAAGGGCGAGGTCCCGCAGGATCCATCCGCGCGCTAAGCGAGCCGTTATTTCGGAGTGAATCACTATCATGGATAAGAACGCGATCTGGAAATGGTTGTTGCTGGTCATGCTGACGGCATGGTCCCTGGTGCTGGTCACCCCGCTGACCGACGTCAAGGACGAGCAGGGCAATGTCATCAAGCGAGGGAAGGTCAAACTGGGTTTGGACTTGCAGGGGGGGATCAGTTTCCTCCTCGAAGTCGATACGACCGGGATGGATGAGGATGCGAAAGGCGACGCCCAGTTGCGCGCGCTGGAAGTCATCCGCAACCGCGTCGACCTGATGGGCACACAGGAGCCCATCATTTACCCCGAACCCCGCAGTCAGCGCATTGTCGTGCAGATCCCCGGCTTGGACGCGGAGAACCGCGAGTGGGCCATCCGTACGTTGGAAAGCGCCGCCTACCTCGAATTCCGCATGGTGCATCGTGACAACGATGATCTGGTCAGCGACCTGTTCGAGAAGGGGTTGGCCCCCGAAGGCTACTCCGTGGCTTCCATCGAGGAGCAGACGCCGATGGGCCAGATGCGGCGCTCGAATTACTATCGGCGCGATGAAAGCGTGCGGATCGATCGCGAGACGGAACGCGCGATTCGGGAAAAGCTCAAGACGTTTCAGGCCCCCGCCGGTCACGAGTTCATGCTCGCCAAGCGTGATGTGCGTGGGCAGACCTATTTCGAGCCCTATTTCGTCGAAATGCGCGCCCAGTTGACCGGGGAAAATCTCAGCAAGGCCTCCATCGACTATCAACAGTTCGGTCAACCCATCGTCCGGATCAGTTTCGACTCCGAAGGCACGCGCCGGTTCCGCCAATTGACGCGCGATTATGCCCCCGGCGGACAACGCAATCCGAGTCCCGACGGCCGGCGTTACCTCGGCATTATTCTGGACGGCACGCTGCATTCGGCGCCCTTCATTCGCACGCCGATTTATGACGGCGAGGCCATCATTGAAGGGCAGTTTACGATGGCCGAAGCGCGGGAGCTGGAACTGGTGCTTCGCTCCGGTTCTCTGCCGGCGCCCCTGAATGTCATTGAAGAACGCAATGTGGATCCCACGCTGGGGTATGATTCCATTGTCAGCGGGACACGCGCGGCCATGCTGGGCGGCGCCTTGGTCCTCGTCTTCATGCTCGGGTACTATCTGCTGGCCGGCGTGGTGGCGAACCTCGGGTTGGCCATCAACATCGTACTGTTGCCGCTGGGTATGGTGGTCGTATCCGGGTTCCTCAGCCTGTTGGCCGGCGGGGGCGGCGGCGGCGGGGGGGGGTTGCCGACCCTCACCTTGCCCGGCATAGCGGGTATCGTACTGACCATCGGCATGGCGGTGGACGCCAATGTGCTGATCTTCGAGCGTATTCGCGAAGAACAGCACGCGGGCAAACGGCTCGCCAGCGCCGTGGAAGCCGGCTACGAAAAGGTGTTCAGCACGATTTTCGACGCCAATATCACAACGCTGATCACGGCGATCATCCTGTTCTGGCAGGGTTCGGGCCCGATTCGTGGCTTCGCCGTCACATTGAGCGCGGGCATTGTAGTCAGCATGTTCGTCGCGCTTGTGATCACGCGCCTCTTCTTTGAACTGCTGGCGACCAAGACGAATATCCAGCAGATCAAAATGTTCGCCCTGCTGCGCGACTCGAATCTGGATTTTCTGGGCAAGCGCAAGATCGTGGCCACACTCTCCATTGCCGTGATCCTCTCAACTTGGTTCATGTTCCTCAACAAGGGACAGGATAACTTCGGCGTGGATTTCACCGGCGGCACGTCGATGACATTCGAGTTTCAGCAGAAGAAGGGCGTGGATGAGATCCGCTCCGCGCTCGCATTGCGGGGCGTCAGCGACGCCTTCATCCAGTATCAGCGCGAACTGGCCCCGGAATGGGAGGAGGGCGAGCTCCGTGAAACCCTGCTGGTCAAGGTCGGCTATGGATCCGGCGACGCGGCCAAGGAGGCCCTGCTGACCGACCTGGCCGACGGCCGGTTCCGCGTATTGCAGGAAGATACGGTCGGTCCGCAGGTCGGCAAGGATCTCCGGAAGAAGGGATTATTCGCGATCGGGTTCGCTTTGATCGGCATCGTCATCTACATCTCGTTCCGTTTCGAGTTCGGCTTCGCGATGGGCGCCATTGTGGCATTGGCGCATGACATTCTGATCACGGTGGGCATCTTCTGCCTGCTCGGCAATCAGTTGAGCCTTCCGATTGTGGCGGCCCTGCTGACCATCGTCGGCTATTCGGTCAATGACACGATTGTCGTGTTCGACCGCATTCGCGAGGATCTGCAGTTGATCAAGGACAAGCCGTATTCGCATATCGCCAACCTGAGTATCAACCAGACCTTGCGGCGCACGGTGCTGACCTCGCTGACGACCCTGATCACCGTGACCATGTTGCTCGTGTTCGGCGGCGGCGCGATCAAGGACTTCGCGCTGGCGCTGTTTATCGGGATCATCGTGGGTACGTACTCGTCCATCTTTGTCGCCACGCCGGTCGTGCTGTTCTGGCATAAGGATGCGCCCGCGAAGGCATCGGCCAAATAAGCCGGGAGTGCCGCGACACGCGGCAAGTGGATGAAACGATGGGTCACATCCGAGAATGACGCATCGGCCATCGAGCAACTGCAGGGTGAGACCGGATGGCCGCGCCCGCTGTGCGCCGTGCTGGTGGCGCGCGGGTTTCGTGATGCCGACGCGGCGGACCGCTATCTTGTGCCGCGCCTGAGTTCCCTTTCCGACCCCATGGCGTTGCACGACATGGAGCGGGCGGCTGCCCGCATCTGGAAGGCCATTGATGGCCGGGAACCGATTACGGTTTTCGGCGATTACGATGTGGACGGCATTACCAGCACGGCCCTGCTGGCGCGTATTCTGCGCGCGCTCGGCGCCGACGTGAGCACATTCCTGCCGCATCGCGTGGATGACGGCTACGGATTGGGGCTGGACGCCCTGCAGAAATGCATCGCACAACATCATCCCGCCTGTATTGTCACCGTGGATTGCGGCACCGGCTCCGTGGCGGCGGTGCAGGCCGCGGCGGCGGCGGGCATCGACGTGGTCGTGACGGATCATCACGAGCCGACGGGGGATATCGCGCCAGCCGCGGCGATGGTGAATCCCAAACTCGGCGCGCCGGAGAGGGCCCGCTTGGTGGCAGGGGGGGGGGTGGCGTTCAAGCTGGGACGTGCCCTGTTGGAACGCGGAAGGAGCCACGGGCACAACCCGTCGCAGGAGCTGGATATCCGCCGGTTTCTGGATCTGGTCGCCGTCGGCACCGTGGCGGATATGGTGCCGCTG
The DNA here is from genome assembly GCA_964425945.1 of uncultured Verrucomicrobiota bacterium. GTDB lineage: Bacteria > Verrucomicrobiota > Kiritimatiellia > SLAD01 > SLAD01 > CAYRPR01. Next base: position 7,792 of record CAYRPR010000042.1, read on the forward strand.
ACCGGCGAGAATCGGATCCTGTCGCGACATGGCCTCGCCCTGCTGAACAGGACGGAGTCGACCGGCCTACAGGCCCTGATCGATGTCGCCGGCATTGATGGCGAGATCACGGCCTATCACATCGGATTCATGTTGGGACCGCGACTGAACGCGGCCGGACGACTGGATTCGGCGGAGGCCTCCCTGCGCTTGCTCTTGTCGGACAAGACCGAGGAGTCTTTCGAGATCGCCGAACAACTGGACCGGGCCAATCGCGACCGGCGTGATGTCGAAGCCCGCATCGTAGAAGAGGCCATGGCCGACGTGGAGAGCTGGTATGATCCGGAAACGCACTTCGGCATCGTCGTGGCCCGGGAAGGGTGGCATCCGGGCGTGATCGGTATTGTCGCGTCCCGGCTGTGCGCCCGGTATTATCGTCCGGTCGTTGTCATAGCCATGGACGAGGAGGGCATCGGGCGGGGGTCCTGCCGGAGCATACCGGAATTTCATATTGTACAGGGTCTCGCGGCCTGTTCCGCGTGGCTCAACCGCTATGGCGGTCACGCCATGGCGGCCGGACTGGAAGTCGAGCAACGGAATATGAACTCGTTTCGCTCGTCGTTTAACGACGCGGCGGGCGCCATGCTGGCCCGCCTCGACCTGCGTCCCGCACAGCGGATCGATGCCTGGCTGGAGATGCACGAAGTCGATCAGGCCCTGCTGGATGCGTTGGATCAACTGAAGCCGTTTGGCATGGACAATCCCAAACCCGTATGGGGGTTTCGCCGTATGCGCCTGGGGGCTCCTCCGCGCGTTGTCGGGCAGAAACACCTTAAGATGGAGCTCATCGGGGAGGGACGTCGCATCGGAGCCATTGCCTTCGGGATGGGGGATCGTACCGTCCCTGCCGGTCCGGTGGATGTGGCCGGGTATCTCGACATCAATGAATATATGGGCCGCAGGGAAATCCAGATCGTCGTTCAGGATTTTCGTCCGGCGGAATTGGCATAAAGTCGCTGGACAGGCCGTCACGGTATGCTATAGTGCGCGGCCGATGAAGGAGTTTGATTCTCATGGCAAAAGTATGTGACATCTGTGGAAAGGGCCCGATGACCGGTAACCGGATCATTCGCAAGGGCTTGGCAAAAAAGAAGGGCGGCATTGGCCTGCATACGACGGGCATTACCCGCCGGCGGTTTCTACCCAATCTTCAGCGTATGCGGATCGTGGTGAATGGCGGTACGCGCACGCGCATGGTATGCTCTTCCTGCATCAAGGCCGGCAAGATTGTCAAGGCCTGACGGCCGTAAAGCGGTTCGTCTTTCCCGTAGTGCATCATCGCGACAATCGGTCGCGCATGATCCGCTTTTGCTTGCAAACCTCCGCGAAAAATAACATACGTGGGCGGTCGTTAAACACCAGTGGGGGTATCCTATGAACCAGGCAAAGAGTATTGGAACGGCGCAACTGAAAATCGGCGATGCGACCTACGATCTGCCCATGCTCGAAGGAACCGAGCAGGAGCGGGCGGTCAACATCCTGAATCTTCGCAAGGAGAGCGGGTTCATAACGTACGATCCCGGCTTCGGCAATACGGGTTCATGCATCAGCAACGTCACCTTCATTGACGGCGAAAAGGGCATTCTCCGCTACCGGGGTTATGCCATCGAGGATCTCGCGACCCATTGCACCTTCATCGAAGTCGCCTATCTCCTGGTCCACGGCCATTTGCCGACCCAGGAACAGTTGAGCAAATTCTCACGCCTGCTCAACAAGCACTCGCTGATCCATGAAGATATGCGCTTCTTCTTCCGGAACTACCCGGAACACGCCCATCCGATGGCCATCCTGTCCGCGATGGTGGTCTCGTTGTCCAGTTTCTACCCGGAACTGGGGCGGTCGGATGAGGAAATCGATATCACGGTCACCCGCCTGCTTTCCAAGATCCGCACGCTTGCGGCCATTTCCTATAAGCAGTCGATCGGCGAACCGCATGTCCAGCCGAGCAGCAAGCTGACCTATGTGGAGAATTTCCTCAACATGATGTTCAGCTCGCCGGTAGCCAATTACGAAATTGATCCGATTCTCGTGCGTGCGCTGAACAAGATCCTGATCCTGCACGCCGACCACGAGCAGAATT
>CAYRPR010000043.1:0-9909 GCA_964425945.1 uncultured Verrucomicrobiota bacterium
TCTACCGGGCGCAATGGCTCTATGGAATCGCATTTCTTCTGGCCCTGTGTACGGTGCCGATGCGCGGTCGGTGGCTGATTCGCGTGGCCGTTGTGCTCGTGGCCCTGGCGGTGGTGTTGCAGACATATGGCATCGTCGCGCGGATGTTCATCATGGGCCGTCCGCCTACGACAAATCTCTATTCGACGTTTGTGTTTGTGAGCTGGGCCTGCGCGGTGATCGGTCTGGTGGTCGAATATCTTCAACGCAATCGACTGGGCGTCCTGTCCGCCAGTTTCATGGGCCTGTCTCTGCTGTTGGTGGCCGGCCGCTTCGCGATCGAGCGCGATACCATGGGCGTCCTGATGCCCGTACTGAATAACAACTTCTGGCTGGCGACGCATGTCATCACCATCACGCTGGGTTATGCGGGCTGTTTCGTCGGCGCGCTGATCGCCCACGTCTATCTCCTGCAGGCGTTGCGACGCCATCCGGATGACGCGGCGCTGGAAGGAACCTACGCCGCGATGTACGGGGCACTGGCGTTCGGCCTGATCTTCACCTTTGCGGGGACGATGATCGGCGGCATCTGGGCGGATCAGTCCTGGGGGCGGTTCTGGGGTTGGGATCCGAAAGAGAACGGCGCGCTGGTCATTGTCTTGTGGGTCGCCATCATCTTCCACGCGAAGATCGCCCGCATGATCGGTCCGGTGGGGTTCGCCGTGGGGGGGATCATCGGCGGCATCTGGGTCATGCTGACCTGGCTGGGTGTGAATCTGCTCGGCGTCGGCCTGCACGCCTACGGTTTCACCTCGGGCGTCGGCCACATCCTGATGATCTATTGCGCCGTGGAGATTCTCTTCATCGTCCTGGTGACCCCATTTATCCGGCGGCCGCGCGCCGCGCTTCCCACGAGCGCATGAGCACCTGATGCGCCGGCTCACCTCACGAAGTATGCATCTCCCGTTTGGCATCCACGGGAACCGGGGCGGATGCCTTGTTCGCCTGCGGGTGGTTCCGGTGGACGTGCCGGCCGGTGATCCAGGCGACGTTCATGGGGTAGACGTCCGGATCGTAGATCACCCAGTAGAAATGCCATACCAGAATGGCGAGGCAGGCCAGGACGGCTTCCATGTAATGGACCACCCGCGCGGCGTCCAGCACCCACAGCGGGCCGTATTGCAGGGCCACGTTGTGGAACAACAGCACGGCCCCGGTGATCAGCATGATCAGCGTGCCCCAGACCAGCGCCCAGTATTCCGCCTTCTCGATGTACGAATAACGCGGCAGGGCGGGGCGGGTGGTCTGCAGGCGGAGATAGAAGCGGACACTGCCAAGTATATCGCTCAGATCCCGCCGCGAGAGGATCATGTCCTTCAGCAGTACGCGGCCTTCGCGGGCGAAGAACAACCATGCGACGTGCCACACGCAAACCAGCGCAAAGAAGATCGCCGCCGCGCGATGAAAGATGCGTCGCCCTTCCTCGCCGCCCAGGATACGGAACGGCAGGGCCCACCACGCGTCCGGATACTTGAGGGCGAACCCGCTGTAGCCCAGCACGAGAAAAGCCACCACCATCACGCCGTGCTGTAAGCGCTCGTGGAGTGACATCCGGATCTCGGGATGCAGGCGCGCCGGAGGCAGGTTCTCGCGCGCCCGGCTCTTGCGCACCAGGTCCAGCGTGTTGTGCACGATCATGGACCCGACCACCAGCGGGATCAGGATCATATACAGGATTTCCAGTGTCCGGGCGACGGGACTGCCGGCCCCGCTGAGAATCCCATGAATGCTGACGTCCGCGAACATCGTGGCCGCCCCGGGATGACATTCGCCGCATGTCCGGGCGAGATTCGATGGATGAACGGTCGAGGCGGGATCAGACGCCGGCAGGACATTGTGCCAGGCGTGACAGGACGCGCAATTGGCCGCCGTGCGACTACCGCCCCGGGCCGCCAGGCCATGATACGAGGTCTCGAAGGTGCGGATGCGATCCGCCGGCATGGAGTACTTTGCGTTGATGTGTTCCGCGGCATGACATCCACTGCACGTCCGGGAGATGGACGTCTTCGACACGCGCGAGCCCGCTTCGTTCGGCGGGCGGATGCCGTGTTCCCCGTGACAATCCGTGCACGTGGGCGCTTCGCGAACGCCGAGCGCCAGCGCCACGCCGTGGATGCTGGTGCGGTAATTCGACGCTTCCAGTTCGTGACATCGTCCGCATGTGCGGGAGATGTTCGAGGCAAAGATGGAGGACAGCGGGTCGTACTTCGGACGAATGTCATGGGTCCCGTGACAGTCCGAACAAAGCGCCGCTTCGAGGCGCCCTGAAAGGTTCAGCTCCCCGTGAATGGAAGAAAGATACGAATCCAGCGGGTGATACACGGCGGCCACGGAGGGCGGGCTTCGGCTGTCCGCGTGACAGGCGCCGCACATCCGGATCTGATTGGCCCGCGCGGTCGGCGCGTTCTCGCTCGTCAACGGAGGCATGTCGTGGGCGTGGCCGTGACAGGCGGCGCATGCCCTGGCTGGACTGCCGGTCAAGTCGATCAGTTCGCGGCCGTGCGCGGCACCCTCGATACCGGCGGTCTGTTGCTCATGGCATTCACCGCAGTTCACACGGGAAGGCTCGCCCGCATGGGGATAGTCCGCTACCCCCTCATGACAATCCGTGCAATCGAGCCACGCATGCACCGACTCTCCGTACTGCTCCAAACGGGGATCGGGTGCGATATCCGGATCGCCGTGACAGTCCATGCACGTATCCGACGGCGCAGACCGGGCGGGGGGTGACGAACCAGACAAGAGGAGAAACGCTGCGATAACAATAGCCGTCCGGTCAGAATATCGGCATGCCGTCGTGGCAGTCGTTGCACCGCTGTGTTTTCCATTCATCATCGATATCTTCCGGGTGTTCGAATTCCAATCCCCGCGCAGAAATCGTATCGAGCGCCAGACCGGGGCCCTGGGCGAGAAGGGTATGGCAGGCGTTGCAGTCACTCGTGATGGTGCGTCCGGTGTCGCTGACCATGTTCCCGTCATGACACCGGAAGCAACCCGGCGAGATCCAGTGACCGATATGGTCCGGATAAGCGCGCCAGTTGACGCCCATCTCCGGGAAGAAGTTTTCGCGGTAGATGCGCTGGATCTGTCCGATGGCGGCCGCGACCCGGGCATCCGGTTCCGGAAACTGCTTGCGCAAACCGGTCTCGATGGCGGTCAACGCCTCCTCCTCCGTCGCGTACGTGCCGTTGAGCAGATTGACGGCAGTGGACTTGATGCGCGCGAGTGTGGGGTCGATCAGGCCCGCACGCATGGACTCGTTCATCGCGCGTTCGGGCGAATGGAACTGATGGCTCGGCCGGTTGTGGCAGTCCATGCAATCCATTTCGCGCACATCCGCCGCAGCCCACCCCTCGGGCGTGGCCAGGTGCTCCAGAAAGTCCTTATGCCGGCGCGCCGTGGATCGGTAGATGATCTCTTCGCCGTCCGACTTGACCTGACGCACCCAGGGAATCTCCAGTCGCCGTTCATCAGCCGCCACATATTCGACCGTGTTGTCTACGGCCATGTGCCAGTGAATGCCCTGGCCTCGACCATGCCGCGAATCGCCGCCGCCCACATGGACCAGCATGCGGATCGTCCAGGGATCGTTGTTCCTGGAATCAGAGCGGAAATACGTTCGCTCGACGAGCACTGCGCCGAAGAACTTCTCCGGCCAGTGGCAGGTATGGCAGGTCTCCTTGGCCGGGCGTAGATTGTGAATCGGCGTTTGGATGGGGCGGTCGTAACGGTCAAAGGCCGTGTTGTAGACCTGGCGCAATCCGTCGAGCTTTGATCGCACAAACCAGTTGGCGCCGGGGCCGATGTGGCAGGCCGTGCAGGACACATTGGCATGCGGTGATGACTGGTAGGCCGTATGCTCGGGTTTCATGACCGAATGGCAGGTCAATCCGCAAAATTCCACCGACTCGCTGAAATGGTACGCCCGGTACGCCCCGACGGAGCTCAGCGCCAGGAAGATCACGCCACCGACAAGGGACAGGATCAACAGGCGGAGGTGCGCATGGTTGTTGAAATCAATGACCGGAAGTCGTTGCAGGGCATAATCCGGGTCCTTGCGCAGACGTCGTCGCATGCGGACGGCGCCGGTCAGGGTCAGCACGATGCCGAACACCGCCACGCCTGGCGCCATCAGATACGTGAAAATATTCAGGTACGGATTCTCGAACTCCGCCAGGATATCCACGATCAGAAAGAGCGAGGCGGTGGTTATGCCCAGACAAGCGATAACCAGACCCACCAGGCTCGTGCGATTCCTGATCAGATGATGTGGTCTGTAATCCGGCGCGGTGCTTGTCATATCAAGCGCATTCATACCACGCCCTCGCGGGACAGACCATCGGGGGAAGCCCGATTCGGGTCGGGGCGATATCCAGTTTGCGGCATAATGGATAACCCTATCCATTGAATCGCGGATGGCCTTATCGACAACTCGCGACCGTCATGGGATCCTATCGATAAAGAAAGGAATCAGATCATGTTGTCCCTTTCACAGACGACGGGCTACGCCATCAAGGCGCTGGCCTTTCTCGGCACAAAGGATGAGCCGGTCCTCATTCGCGACATTTCGGCGGGCGCGCGCGTGCCCGCGCCCTATCTGGCAAAAATTATCCGGCGATTGCATGCGGCGGGGATTGTACACGCCAAGCGCGGGCATCATGGCGGCGTGACGCTGGCCCGCCCGCCGGAATGGATCAGTCTCCTCGACATCGGCAACACGGTGGAAGGCGCGGACGTCGTGGGGGACTGTCTCTTGGGCAATGCGTTCTGCGATGATCTGACAGCGTGTCCGACATGGAAATTCTGGCGAAGGACCGGCGCCCTGATCCGTACGGAGCTGTCGCGTCTGACGCTGGCTGACATCATCGCGTTCAACCGCAAACATGCCCGTCGCGAGCGGAAACCGTTGCGCCGCGCCGCGGCGCGATAGGTCGGAATTCCGATCGCGGCTATTTCCGCCGCCTGCGCGCTCGGCCCCATCGGGCCTCGCGGCTGCGACGTCACGATATCGATCCGGCATGGTCCGATCAGGTCGGCCCCGGCCGGGTCGGGCTCCGCACGACAAAGCGGTTCAGCAGGACGGGCAGCATGGTGAGGTTGTAGGCGTACGACATGGCCATCGCCAGGCCCGTCAAGAGACCGAACAGCGCGCTCGGCACGAAATCGGAGAAGGCGAGCAGGGAAAAGCCGAGAATGATGGTCAGCGACGTGTACTGGATGGCGAATCCCACACTGCCGTGCGTGGCGTGAACGGCGTCGGCGCCTTGCCCGCTCCGCAACTCGTGCAGATATCGATGCGTGTAATGTATGGTGTTGTCGACGGCTACGCCCATGGCAATGGCCGCGACGGTGATGGTCATCAGGTCGAGCGGGATATCCAGCCAGCCCATCGCGCCGAGTACAACCAGCGTGGTCATGATATTCGGCGTGATCGTGATCAGGGCAATCCGGATCGACCGGAAAATGAACAACAGGGTCAACGCCAACGCGCCGAACACGAGCCCGAGCGTCAGAATTTGTGAGCGGAACAACTGTTCAAGAATCTCCTGATACAGCACGAAGAAGCTGGTCAGCAGGAACGGTTCGTCCGGCGCGCTCAACCGCTCCATGTCGTTGCGGATGTCGGCGATCAACTGTGCCCGACTCAGGCCCTCGGTTGTGTCCTGGATGCGCAGGCTGAATCGCACCTGTCCATCCTCGGGCGACAGAAACGCCCCGAACAGATCCTTCCGCATGGACTCGTCCATCAACCGGTACGCGGCGGTCAATTCGTATTCCGTGAGCGGTTTCCCGCCGTTCATCCGAAACGCCAGATCGGCGAAGTTCACGACGGACAGCAACTTGCCCGACGCGTCATAGCGCTCGAGCGTCTGCTGGATGCGTTGCAGGGTCTGAACCTGCGCGGCGCTGATGACGAGGTCCTGTTTGCCCTTGGCGGGGGAGAGGGTGTGCACGATGTCCAGCGGGGTGGTGCCGCCGATCTCGCGGTCGATGAAGGCCAGTTCCTGATGTACGCGGGTCCGGTCGCGGAAGTAGTTGATGAAACTGTTCTCCACCGTCAGGCGGTACAGGCCGCCAACGCTGGCGACCAGGATGATGAGCATCAGGAGCGTGACCACGACGGGGTGTTTCAGGGTCATGCCCGACAGGCCGTTCAGTACGACGCGCGCAAATCGCCAGCGCAAGTGGACGGTCTCCTTGCGGAACAGCGCGATCATCGAGGGGAACAGGATCAGGCTGACGACCGTAGTGAAGCACATCGCGATGATCATCATCCACCCGAACGCAATCACGGGCTGGATTTTGCTGAAGACCAGCGAGGCGAATCCCGCGCAGGTGGTCAGGCCGGCATAGAATACCGGACTGGCCTTGCTGACCAGCGTCTGCCGGATGCGCTCGTCCTGCGACCATCCGGGATGCTCGGCGCTGAATTCCCGGTACTGAACGATCAGGTGCATCACCAACGCCAGGGTCAGAATGAGCTGAAGGGCGATGAAGTTGGATGAAATGACCGTGGTTTTCAGGCCGAGCAGGCCGAACAATCCCATTGTAGAAAGCACACTGCATACGCAGCAGACGGCAGGAATGATCACCCAGCGCAATTTGCCGTACAGTAGAAACAGGATCAGGCAGATAATCGCGGCCATGGCGATGCCGAAGACGTAAAGATCGTTCTTAATGATGTGGATCAACTGATAGGCCAGCACATGGACACCACCGAAATAGATGTCGGCCCGGTCCCGGAACGCGTCCGCGAATCCGCGCATCGTTTCGATCTCAGCGATGCGTTGCTTGTCCAGGCTGCGACGGAGCGGATCGGCCTGCTTTTTGAGGCGGGCGATCTCCTGGCGCTCCTCGCGCGTCAATTCGCGCTCCAGCAGGTTCAGTTGGATATCGAGAATACGGTTGTCCAGCGCCTCGAGTTCATCATCCCCCTTGAACAGCACCTGGATCGCCAGCGCGGTCTGATCCTTGTTGATGAGCAGGTCCTCATAGATCGGATGCCCCGTCAACGCCTGGGCCAGTTCGCGGGGCTCGTAGGCTCGATGCTCGAGGGTCATCCGCGAGATGTCGGTGCGGGCGTCCGGCAGGGCGTCGGAGGCGGTCAGTATCGGAACATTGAGGATGGAGCGGGCCGCCACGACGCGATCCATTCGCTCCAGTTCAGCGGTCAGCTCGCGAAGGTCCGTGAGCGTCTCCCCGTCGAACACGGAACCGTTGCGCGGCTTATAGGCGACAAAGAGAAATTCCTTGTCGGAGAATTGACGCGTTACTTTCTGCGTCAGGATGTAATTGATATTGTCCCGCATCAGCAGGGTGTCCGCGGAGGCGTCGACCTCGAAACGGCGGGCCTGCCATCCGAGCGCGCCGGCGGCGAGCAGGAACAACGCCAGCACGATCACCGGGTGCGCGATGATCCCATCAAAAAAACGATGCAGGAAACTATTCGTATTCTGCGTCACGCATGATCCTCTGCAGATACAGGTTTCGGTGGAAGATATAGGGATCCGCCGTGTCCCTGTTCACACGGTCGTAGAGCGGCGCATCCGGCGCACGTTCCTGGAAAAAATCGGCGCTTCGTATCATGAACGTCGCGGGTTCCTCGGTCAGGTAGGGAACGGGATGCAGGAAATAGTCCGCGACCGTGGAGAGGCCGTGCCGGGCGCTGGACGGTCCCATGAACGGCAGGACCAGATAGAAGCCGTAGCCGACATGGTAATCCGCCAGGGTGTCGTCGAAATTCGTTTCGTGCCGAGGCAGGCCGTACCCGTGCAGGGCCGGATCAAACAGGCCGGCCGCGCCGACCGTCGAATTGAGACAGAAGCTTGCCACGTTTCTTCCCGCCAGCTTGAACTCGCCCTGCAACAGGTGGTTCACGAGAAAAATCGGTGTCTTGAGGTTGTGGAAGAAGTTGTTGATGCCCTGTCGGGCGGGCCGGGGGACATGACGCATGTAGCGCGCACTCAACGGGATCAGCACATACCGATACGCCTTGTCGTTGAACCCGAACATGGCGCGGTTAAACCAGATGAGCGGGTCCCGGTACTCGTCGTAGCCCACCACATACGGCGTGACGACCAGCCGTTCCGGATCGCCGGACACCGGTGCGGCCGGCGGCGGTGACCGATCGGCGCGCAATGAAGCACAGCCGCTCGCAAGCAGGCAGAACAGGGCAAGCGACGCGCGCGGCAGGACGTGCCGTCTCGTCGTCTTGCTCGATTCACGGGAAGATGATTGCGCCATGTCGTACGGGTATCATGTTCGGGGCGGCAAGAAAAGCGATCTGTTGATATTCATTCAACGGTGCTTGCATGATGGCGGGCGTTATGACACACTCGCCGATCGCATCTGGAATTCGTATGGCCCGTATCGCAGAGTTTGTCAAAAGCAGAACGGGACGCCTCCTGCTGGGAATCGTCGCGGCGGGCGGCTTGATCGCCGTGCTCACCTCTCCCTATTCACAGCGCGTGGATGAGAATATCATCCGCCGTGTGCAGACGCATTTTTCCGCGCCGATTCCCGGCCCGGATACGGCGCTGTCCAATGTCGTGTTTGTCTGTTTCGATGTGGAGACCACGGGGGTTAATCACAATTACGATCGTGTCGTGGAGCTCGGGGCGGCAAAATATGTAAATGGACGGAATGTGGGGGAACGTCACTGGATGGTCAATCCGGGCCAATTCGTGTCGGCGGTCGTTCAGGACGTTCACGGCATCGGTCCCGACGCCCTGCGTGATGAGCGGGAATTCGTCGATATCTATCCGGAGTTTGCGGAATTCATCGCCGGGGCGGTGCTATTGGCGCACAACGCCAATTTTGACGTGAATTTCATGCGAACGGAGGCGCTACGCGCCGGTTTCCCGATTCCCCCGAATCCGACGATTGATACGATGCAGTTGTTCCGGCGCGTGTTGCCTGGTATGCCGAATTACCGGGTTGCCACCATCGCGAATCACTACGGTCTCGAAGGGGGCGAGTTTCATCGCGCACTGGATGATGTGATCTACACGGTGGAGGCCTTTCTCCGCGCGGTGCGGGAGTTCGGACCGGAAGGCACGTTGGGGGATGTCTACCGGCGCGCCGGCAATATCGTGTATTTCCAGGTCGAAGAACCCTGAAGTCAGGTCCCCATCGGTTCGATCCACTCGTCCGATGATTCCGCCACGCCTTCGGCGGCGCGTTTATGGCGGGACAGCCAGCGTTGGATGATCCAGAACGCGCCGAGCGGGATGATCGCTCCGTACACCGCGAGGTCCAGCAGATCGAACCGGATCAGCGGATCCTCCGCCACACGATACAGGTTCCAGAAGGTCAACAGCATGCACGTCCACACGGCGAGGAAGTTCGGGATGGCGTCCGTCGCGTGCATCTTGCGCAGGCCGTAGAAGCGCCGCTTGATCACGGGCCAGAGGAGGCTGGAGCCCATGTGTCCCAGTTGATCCTCCAAGACGTGCGAGGAATAGGCCAGGAAGGCGATGAGGCCCGCGCGCCAGTCCCAGATCATGGAGACCAGCACGGCCCAGAAGAGGCCGGTCAACAGGCTGTGGCTCCAGGTGCGGTGCCAGGGCAGGAAAAAGATTTCCGCCTTGCCGTTCCTGTCCGGCACGATGGAAAACGACGGCCCGTCGAAGATATCCACGGTGGTGCGCGATTCATAGTCAAAGGTGAACGGCACATTAACCTTGGCGACGGCGACGCCTTGCTTCCCGGCGGCCGCGGACGGGATGGGTACCTGGCCCGTATTCACCACGCCGCCGAATTGCGCGCGGACTTCCTGTTTCGCGGGGTCGATATGGACAACGTACTGCTGCCAGTAATCCACGCCGAGCCGGATCGTATTCAGCTTGACGCGCACCTCGCGGTCTTCTT
>CAYRPR010000044.1:0-6678 GCA_964425945.1 uncultured Verrucomicrobiota bacterium
CACAGCCATCACGCGGTTGCAAGACGACCCCGGACTGAGAAACCGTATAGCGGCCCGCGCGCTGGCCGAAGTGCGCGCCTACTGGAATTGGTCAAGAGCGGCGGAAGAACTTGATCACCATCTGATCGCTCTCACACAACCCTCCGCTCGATGAGCGGCCCGGGGCGATCAGGGACCCTTCATAATACGCCCATCCGGATCCACCCGTTTCCAAGCATCCTGCAGAGCCGCCCAGGCGGATCGGGCTTCATCGGGCTCCAGAACCTGTCGCCATCGCCCCACGCTGTCCGCATGAACGGACGTCGTCCGCCGGGCCTTCGGGTCGCCCAAGCCGTTCATCCCGCTTCCGGGGCGGAGGACGAGTTGGGCGGGCTCCATCTCCTCGCCCAGGAATGCCATGAGGCGCGTCATCGCGCGGACCGGCTCCGCAACGAGCTCCTCGTAGACCATCAGGAACGATCGCTCCGGATGGGCGGCCACCCAGTCGAGTCCGGCCTCGACATGCCGGCGATAATGCGCGATGCGGCCCGGCCAGTCCCGGGGGATCGTTAACGGGAAGACATGCTCTTTGATGGAGGCCAGCGTATCCAAAGGGTTCCGGACGATATGAACGTACATCCACTCATTGCCCAGTAATCGCTGCCAGGCCTCGAGATAGAGCGCATTCTCCGGATTCTTGTCCGCCCAGCGCCGTTTGCCCGCCCGTTGCATTGCCCGCGCATGAATCGCGATAAACGCCTGGCCCATGATCGCAAAGAGGTCTTCGTCGGACAGCGCGCTTCGGGCCGTTTGAAAGAATCGAAGATGGCGGAGCGGATCGTCGGAATAATCGTCATAATAGTCCCGGAAGAACTTGATTTCCGGACCGCAGGAGAAGGCCGTGTGGTTGTCGAGCAGACAACGCACCACGGTGGTGCCGGAACGATGACACCCGCCCAGGACGACGGGACAATGCGCTTGCTTCATTACGGGCTCCCGGGAGTGGGTTTCGATGTGTCCAGCAGATGGCGTGTGCGCGGCGCGGATGTGTCGAACGACCACGGCGACGCCGGGTCATACCGATGCAGGTCGTTCTCATCGGGCAGGATCGGCCCGAGCGCATCCAGGCGGAGTCGCCACCCATGCCAGCCCCGCGCGCACTCCTCCGGAACGTAACGGCGCGGCCGGTATTTTCTCCAGAAGTGTTCTTCGCTCAAGAACTGGTAATGGCGCATCGGCGGATGATGCGGATACACCCGGATTCCAGGGAAGTTGACCAGATGGCCGCCGGTGGATTCCAGATCCACCGGGACGGGCTGGCGTTTCCACATACTGCGCCGGTGTTCCGGGCGGGGTTCGAAGAGGTAGTAGCGTCTCATGGTATCCAGGAATGCGGGATGATCATGATCCGGCTGTTGACGGGTGGGAATGAAAATGAACTCACGGAAATTAACGGCGTTGTATCCGGCCGCCTCGACCCGGGCGGCGAATTCGGGCCATCGCTCGCCCGGACGCTCGGGAAGGCGGAATTCGTCGACATCGGCGCGCACATACCAGTCATAGGTCCCCCTGCCGGCCAATTCCTCGAAACGCCGGAGCTGAGCCACGAGATTGAAGCAGTCGCCGTCATCCACCTGATCCACCGCCACGACGCCGCGTCCGCGTCGCGCTTCCGCCTCGGCCACCACCTCCGGCGGGGATCGGTCACAGAGGACGTGAACATCCGATCCCAGCGCAATCATATGATCGAGAAAGGGGCCGATCAGACGGACCTCATCGTGGCAACAGACGAGCGTGCAGACACGCGGCAGGGCGCCCTGGCCGTCAGGCCCGGTGCGGCGCCCCGCGGGAGCCGCGCCCCACCGGGCGACCAGACGACGGATGGCGGTACGTACCCGTTGCCCAAGTGAGAATCCGATGTTCGAACGGCCATTCATTCCTTGGTCACATGACAATCCCGATGATCGAGCGCATGGCGGTCCACGCCGCTTCCCGTGCCATCGAGATAATCCACCGTAGTCGAATCCAGAACGCGAAAGCAATCCCCGCCTTTCGGCGAACCGTTGATGTGTGGATACGTCGAGCCCACGCGACCTCCCCCATGAAACACTTTATATTACGCATAGGTAGTGTAGCATATCGAGCATCACTTGATGTGGAACCCTCTTCGCAGGCCGTCGGGCCTGCTTTGGAGTGCGGCGCCCCGGCGCCGCTTTGGCGTTTCCCCATGATCGAATTTAAGAATGTATCCAAGCATTACGGCCCGCAGGATGTGCTGGTTGGGGCCGATCTCCGGATTCTCGCCGGGGACCGCATCGGCGTGGTCGGTCCGAACGGCGCCGGCAAGACCACCGTATTCGCGCTGATTACGGGGGAAATCGAATCCGACAAGGGCGACGTGCTGATTCAACCCGGCATCCGCGTCGGTTACCTGCGCCAGGTGCTGAACAACAAGGATGTGCAGTTGCCCCTAGCTGAATACGTCGCCGACGCCATTCCCGACCTGCGACGGACCGAGCACCGCATACACGAGATCGAACATATCCTGCATGCACAACCGGATACGGCCGACAAGACCGCGCTGTTGAAGGAATTGGGCCATCTGCAAACCCATTACGAACATCTCGGTGGTTACACCCTCCGCGCCAAGGCCGACTCCGCGCTGGGCGGGCTGGGCTTCGCGGCCGATGAATTGGAAAAACCCTTGAGCGCTTTCAGCGGCGGCTGGCAGATGCGCGCGGAACTCGCCCGCGTGCTCATTGCCGATCCGGATGTCTTGCTTCTCGACGAGCCGTCCAACTACCTCGATCTCCCCGCCGTGGAATGGCTTCAACGCTATCTCCGTGCGTTCCAGGGCACCCTCGTCCTGATCTCGCACGACCGTTACCTGCTGAACACGCTCACCACCGACACGCTCGAGATCAACGCGGGACGATGCACGATGTACCCCGGGCCATACGACGACTATATGACCGCGCGCGTCCTGCGACACGAACAGCTCGCCGCCCAGAAAAAGAACCAGGACCAGAAACGGAAACAGGTCGAGCGATTCATCGAGCGTTTCCGCGCCAAGAACACGAAGGCCTCCCAGGTCCAGAGCCGGATCAAGATGCTCGATAAAATGGATGTGATCGAGATGCCGGATGAGATCATGACGCGCGGGCGCATCCGTCTCGCCAAGCCGCCGCACTGCGGCAGTGAAGTCATGCGGCTCGAAAAGGCCGGCGTGAGCTATGACGGCGAACGCTGGGTGTTGCGCGACGTGAATCTGTCCATCCAGCGCGGCGAGAAGACCGCGCTGGTCGGCCTGAACGGCCTTGGCAAAACCACGCTCCTGCGCATGCTCGCCGGGGCGATCCCGCTCAACGAAGGGAAGCGGGTGGTCGGTCATCATGTCGTGGCCGGATACCAGACACAGGAATTCGCCGAAACCATGGACCCGTCCGACACGGCTTTCCAGGCCATACGCCGCGTCGCGTCCGACGTGCCGGAACAGAAGATACGCACCCTGCTCGGCGGATTCGGCTTTTCGGGCGAAGCCATTGACAAGACCGTCGCCGTATTGAGCGGCGGTGAAAAGATCCGGCTCGCCTTCGCGCGGCTGCTGGTCAAGCCGCCGAACTTCCTGATCCTCGACGAACCGACCACGCATCTCGACGTGCACGCGCGCGAGGCGCTGGAGGATGCACTGGCCACCTATCAAGGCACGCTGTATTTCGTGAGCCACGACGTGGAGTTCGTGCGTCGTGTCGCTACGGGCATCATCGCCATGGAACCGCCCGGCATTCGCCGTTATCCGGGCGGATACGATTATTATAAGGAAAAGATCGCGGAGCAGAATGCGCCCCGCTCCTCACGCACGGATGCGCCGTCCACATCCCGCAAGGAACAGAAACGGGAACGCGCGCGGATTATCCAGGAAACCAACGCGCAGAAGCGGAAGCTGGAGAAGATCATGCGCGAAGCCGAGGAACGGATCACGCGGCTGGAAGCGGAACAGAACGATCTTGCACACGGCATGGAAACCGGCGGCCGCACGCTCACCTACGCCGAAATCAACCAGCGCCTGACCTACCTCCCCGTCCAGATCGAAGAGGCCACCCGCGCCTGGGAACAGGCCGCCGCGGAACTGGAAGCCATCATGAACCTTCGCGAGGAAACGTCGAAATCGTAATTCCGCGCCACACCGGCCCGCCAAGATCCGCCCGTTTCCAGCCGATTACGATTCCGATGGTGGAGCCAGGGATATCGTACCGGTCTTGCGCTGTTCCGCCATCGCTCGCAGGTGATCGCCGAACGCGGGATATTCCTTCACCACCTCCACGAGCGCGGCGGTATCCAGCGTGTACAGATCGCAGTAGTCCGATGCGCGCACGTCGGCCATGCGCTTCTGCCGTTCCAGCAATGCGATTTCGCCGAAGAAACTTCCGTCTCCCAGTGTCGCCACGGCGGTCTGGCCGTCCGGTCCCAACACCTCCACCGAGCCGCTGGCGATGAAGTACATGGAATCGCCGATTTCGCCCTTGTGAATAAGGTATTCGCCGGGCAGGGCGATGCGCGGTTTCAGGCGGGCTATCAGTGCGCGGATCATGTTGTTATCCGCGCCGCGAAAGAAGGGGACCTTCGAGACGATGTCGCGCCGCAAATGCAATTCGACGTCCATCCGGATCGCCGGGGGGAGTTCGGTCAGCACCGACGACTCGTCAAATCCGCGGCGGGTCTGCCAGAGATAGGCATAGTAGCCTTGCACCCGATCGCGCAATTCGCGCGGAATCTCGTTGTAGCGCATGAAGGCGTTGATCCGCTGCATCCTGTCCAGATGCTGGTTCCGCGCGAAATCCAGATTGGTCATGATCGTGGCGATATTACCGATGATGAAACCGAACGCACCGGCTCCGATCACCATGATCAGCATCGTGAACAGGAGGGCCCGGGACCGGTCGTGATCGGGCGTGATATCACCATAGCCGACCGTCGTCATCGTCGTGATCGTCCAGTACGACGCGCGCAGGTAGCGGATTGCCAGCGGGTCGCCGACATCCTGCTCAAACACGGCCAACTGCCAGCAACCGATCCAGTGGATCAACAGCGCGATGAACACCAGGGTGGTCGCAATGCGCCGAAGTCCCGCATGCGTCTGGCCGGCCTGATGCCAGTCACGCGACAGTACATACACGCGCGCCAGCCGGACGATGGGCAGCAGATGTGCGACGACCAGCAGCCAGCCCGGCGCCTGGGGCCACGCGCGATACAGGATGGGCCCTACCGGAAGCGCCGCCAGCCAATCGGGAATCAACCAGCCGCGCAGGCGGGCGCCGCGGCGGTATTCGCCCCGTCGATACCGGAAACAGAGGTCCGCGCCGAAAACGGCATAGCCCGCCCAGCGCACGGCAAACAGGAGCGGATGGGTGTAATCCGCATGATAGGCCATCTGCTCGAGCGGCAGACACACCGCCAAGGCCAGGGCCGTGAACGCGGTAACCAGCATCCATCGCCCCCACCACCACGCGCTCCATCCATCCGATGTGTTCATCCGACCGCCTCACCCCATGGTTGACTCTGCGCGGCATGCTACGCCTTCCACTTCGGAAATGAAAGCGCGATGTTGGCGACGCGTTTTGCGATATACTCCGGGGCGATGTCGGTATACCCTGCCCCACGGACATGAGAAGGACCTGCATACTTTTTCTCACTCGGCTGACGACCGAAACCGTGCTCGCCCGGTTTGACCGGCTCCGTCGGGAGGTCGGCGACGCCTGCGATGTATTCATGCTGCTTCACCGCCCTGCGGGCGAATCATCCGATCCGGAGCTGGATGCCCGTTACGACGACCGCATCATCCGCTTCACGGACGAGGACAACCAGGCCTTGGTACCCCCGGACGCCTGGCTGCCCATGAGCAAGGGCGGCACGATCCTGCCGGCGCTCGGATTCCTCGCCGCCCACGACTACGAACACGGCTGGATGGTGGAGCATGACGTCATGTATTCCGGCCGCTGGATCGACTTCTTCCGGCACTTCGAGGACCATGCCGCACACCTGCTCGCCTGTCATATCCGCGACTATGAGCAGGAACCCGACTGGAACAAATGGGATCGTCTTCAACCCGCGGAACGGTTTGACGGCATGCGGAAGGTGCGGGCGTTCATGCCCGTGTTTCGCATATCGCGAGAGGCCGCCCGGGCCGTACTCGACGCATATCGAAGCGGCCGGCGCGGACACTTCGAAGCGCTGACCCCGACCTGGCTGAACCATATCGGCCTCTCCATGGAGGAAATCGGGGATCGCGGTCCGTACACGCCGATGCATCGACGCGGCCTGTTCTATACGACGCGTTCGGATCCGACCGGGTCGCTCACGGGTTGGGGCACCATGCGGTACCGCCCTTCATTGCTGTTCTGGGGATGGCGATCCAACCGGCTGTATCACCCGGTAAAGGACCCCTCGGAATTCCGATTGTTACTCAACCTGGTATACCGGTTGGTCATCCTGCTATCGCTCATGAGGGACGTCGTCAAGGCACGGGGAATCGGCGCGTGAGATCGAACACGTCGTTGCGCACGCGCTGGATCGTTTTCTTGTCGTCCGGCTTGTCGAGGATCGTCTTAATGAACCCGGCGATGGCGAGCATTTCCTCCTCACGCATGCCGCGCGTCGTAACGGCGGGCGTGCCGAGGCGGACACCGGAGGTGACAAACG
>CAYRPR010000044.1:6688-9892 GCA_964425945.1 uncultured Verrucomicrobiota bacterium
GGGCTCTTGGCGTCGAACGGGATGGCGTTCTTATTGACCGTGATGCGCGCCTGGTCCAGCGCGCCGGCGGCGTCCTTGCCCGAAACGCCGATCGATGTCAGATCGACCAGCATCAGGTGATTGTCGGTGCCGCCGGACACGATGCGCAGGCCCGCCTGTTCCATCGTATCCGCCAACGTCTGCGCGTTCCGGATGATCTGCTGGGCATAGTCCTTGAACGCGGGTTGCAGGGCCTCGTGGAAACAGACCGCCTTGGCGGCGATCACGTGCATCAGCGGGCCGCCCTGGATGCCGGGAAACACCTGGCGATCGATATCCGCCGCAAATCGTTCCTGGCACAGGATCAGACCGCCGCGCGGTCCGCGCAACGTCTTGTGTGTCGTGGTTGTGACAAACTCGGCGTAGGGCACGGGATTCGGATGGCAACCCGCGGCGACCAGCCCGGCGATGTGCGCCATATCCACCATCAGGTACGCGCCGACACTGTCGGCCGCCTTACGCAGCCGTTTGAAATCGATGATGCGCGAATACGCGCTCGCGCCGGCGCAAATCAGTTTCGGCTTGTGCTCCGCGGCCAGTCTGTCGATTTCGTCGTAGTCGATCAACTCCGATTCCTTGTCCACGCCGTATTGTACGACGTTGAAGAAGCGGCCGGAGAAGTTGACCTTGTGACCGTGCGTCAGATGCCCGCCATGCGCGAGATTCATGGCCAGAATCGTGTCGCCGGGTTCGAGCACGGAAAAATAGACGGCCATATTCGCCGAACTGCCGCTGTGCGGCTGGACATTCGCGTGCTCGGCGCCGAACAGCTGTTTGGCCCGGTCGATCGCGAGGCGTTCGGCTTCGTCGACGAACTCGCAACCGTGATACCAACGCTTGCCGGGATATCCTTCGGCGTACTTGTTGGTCATCACCGAGCCCTGCGCCTCGCGCACGGCGCGGCTGGCGTAGTTCTCGGACGCGATCAGTTCGATATTCTCGCGCAGTCGCCTCGCCTCGGACCGGAGCGCGGCGTAGATTTCCGGATCGGCCTCGTACACGGATACGGGATCGTCGATGCCGGCGGTGTAGTGCTGGATCTTGGTCAATCGCCGGTCATGGCGTCCGCCGCTTTCATACTCGCTCCGGAGCCATTCGTCCACGATGGCCTCGGCCTCCTCGGCGCTGACGAGCGATCCGCCGAGCGTCAACACGTTGACATTGTTGTGCGTACGGGCCATCTTCGCCATCCGCGGCGTCGTGCAGAGTCCGGCCCGAACCCGCGGAAACCGATTGGCCATGATGCACATGCCGATCCCGGACGTGCAGACGAGAATCCCTCGATCCACTTCTCCGTCGGACACGCGACGTGCGACTTCACTCGCATAATCCGGATAGTCCACGGAATCGGTGCCGAAGCACCCAACATCCTCGACCTCGATACCCTTCCTGTCCGCCAACTGCTTCTTCACGGCCTCCTTGACTTCATACCCGCCGTGATCGGCGCCAATCGCGATTTTCATTTCCTGTAGCCTTTCCGGATCCCGCGTCTGCATGACGCCGCTATCCATAAGATATAAGATCAAATCCGATATCCCCTCGTCAATCTGGTCACGGACGCGCCGGTACACGTCCAGCGACATGCCGATCGGATCGGGGATATTCTCCCTGCGCCCATCGACCCCGAACGACTTCAGCAGGAACACCTTACCTTCGGCCTCGGGATACAGCCGCAGGAGTTCCGCCCGATGCCCGTCGGTCATGACCAGCACCCGGTCCGCCGACCGGACCATCTCCGCGTTGATCATCCGGCTCCGGTGCCCCGAGGCGTCAATGCCCCATTCCTTCAACGCGCGGACGGACGACTCGCTGGCCGGCGCGCCGTCCAGCGCCATCAATCCGGCGGACGACACCGTGACGCCGGCGTCCGGCCCGAGCCGGTGGCGGAGAATATATTCCGCCATCGGACTGCGGCACACGTTGCCGGTGCAGACCATGAGAATATGGTTTTGACGGCCCGGTTTGCTCACGATGCCCCCTCGAACGCCCGGATGATGTCCGGAGTCGGGATGGCGCCTTCCCGCAAGATGTCCACGCGGGATTCCTTGACGGCCACCACCGTACTGGGAATCTGACCCGGGGACGGCCCGGCGTCAAGCACGACCGCTACCGATGAGCCCAGCGCCCGGATGGCCTCCCCGGCGTTCCGGGCGTCCGGCTCGCCGCTTCGGTTGGCGCTACTGACGGCCAGCGGCTCGTTCACGGCGCGGAGCAAGGCCAGCGCCACGGCATGATTCGGAACGCGATAGCCGACGGTCTCCGTCCCCTCCTCCAGCACCAGCGTCAACGGCCCCGGCCAGTAGCGCGCGGCCAGCCTTCTCAGTCCTTCCGCACCGTCACGATCACCCAGGTGCAAGGTGTCGGCATGCGCGATCATCCGGGCAACCGCCTTCTCGTCGGGGCGGCCTTTGGCCTCATACAACCGATCCAGTGCGCCGGGCGCGCCGGGATGCGCCGCGACGCCGTACACGGTGTCGGTGGGAATCACGACCAATTCCCCGCGCAGCAAGGCGTCCACGGCCCGCTCAATGGCGGCGGGATCGGCTGAAACCGGATCGACAGGGATTCTGATTGGGTCCGTCATATGTCCATGGATCGTCTTCCCGGGGCGCGGCCCCGGGTTGGTATGAATCGCGCCATTGGCGCTCCAAGGCGGATGACCTGTCGTCCATCCAAGGGTCAAAGGCCCGGCCATATTCACCATCGAATGTGGAGCGAGATGCCGGCACGCCCTATCGGGATCGATTCTAATGATTGCCGCCAAGGCCTTTGATATTCAGCGCTTTCAGACCGAGCAGCACATCCACGGCCCGGCGCAACGCATTGTCGCCGTGCGTGAGATAGATCAACGTCTGGTTTTCGATTTCCTCGGACGTCACTTCTTTGCCGTGATTCCGCCGCGCGGCGATCTCGACCGGATCCCAATCGCGACGCAATACAACGACATCAGGGCGCACACCCTCCCGGCCGTTATACACGGTGCCGTCACCCACCACGAGCCGACGCGATGTCAGCCAGGCATGCTCCCCGTCGGACAGGGCGATCACATCGCGGACCATCAGGTCCCCGCCGGTGGTCTGCCCCAGCAGCATCACGCCGCGGGGACTGCCGCCCAGCACGGCCGCCAGCACTTCGGACGCGCCGGAGGTCTCCTCGTCCACCAAC
>CAYRPR010000045.1:0-9744 GCA_964425945.1 uncultured Verrucomicrobiota bacterium
GTTTCGCCCGCGCCGATCGTGCCCGTCAGTTGAATGCTGGAGCTCGGACTCGACCCGGTCTTCCAATCCTCCCGCGCGGCGTTGGCCCACACCCCGATGTAGTAATCGCCGGATGTCAGATTGATGGCGCTATCGCCGGCATTGTACAAATCGATCCACTTGTCGAAGCTGGCGCCTTCGTAGTACTGCGAGATGAACAGGCCGCCCGTCCCGCCGAAATCCGCCTCGGTGCTCACATCCAGTTGGTACCCCGTCGCGCCGTCCAAAGCCGTCCAGTTGGCCGTAAAGTTCGTGGTGCTGACGCCCGTGGCCGCGTTGGCCGTCGGCGCGTTCGTGAAGCAATCCGCGGTAAAATCCTCCTCATCGCCGTAGGCCGTGCCGATTTCGTTGATGGCATAGGCCCGAACGTAGTAGGTCTCGCCCGGCGTCAGACCGGATAACAGATTGGTGAACGTGCCCACCCCGCCGGCATCCGCCGCCTGCTTGCTGTCGTCGGTGTCCGGACTGCCGGTGGTATTCCAGACCACGCCGCGCTCGGAGACCGTGCCGCCGCCGTCGCTCGTCACTTCGCCGCCGCCCCGGGCCGTCGTCGGCGTGATCTCCGTGATCGGATCGGTCGTCACCGTCGGCGTGGCTACCGACACCCCGGTACCCTGAATGTCGAACGTGTAGGGGTTCTTGCCGGGCACATTGTTCGTGATGTACACGGTCGCCTCGCGCAGACCCGTTGCCCCCGGCTCGAACTCGATGTCAAAGGTCACCGCATCGCCGGGGATGGGCGTCCGCAGGCGCAGCTCGGCGTCATCCCAGTTGAAGACGCCGGCGCCGGCCGATCCCACACCGCCGAATTCCATGCCCACGCGCACCACGGACGCGCCTTCGGGCGCCGTCCCGGTCATGGTATATTGCGTCCATTCCTCGGTCGCTCCGTTCAGATCCGCTTCATGCAACGCGTCCTCCCAGACGATATTGTATCCCGCGTCCATGAACTGGATGAACATCTTCATGACCGGGTAATGATCGTAATCCCAATCCCACGAGGGGAAGGCCCAGATCGAAAACTCGTAGGTGTTCCCCACCTCGTCGCTTGCGTAGTCCTGATAAATGCCGCCGCCAAGCGTCCAGCCTCGCATGATGACGGCATTGGTTCCGCTTCGCACCGGCGCCCAATCTTCCCGGCCCACGCCATCCCAGTTGGTCCAATCCTCGAACGAGTCGCCGGTGCTGTCCTCGAAATCGGCGTTCAACAGTTGATTGGCGGTCGCGGGGACGGGCTGTTGCGTCACGGTGAAATCGGCCGCATGCGTGCCGCCGATCGCGATGTTGGTCATGATCAGCAACGAGCCGGTCCCGGTGTTGGTGATCGTGAATGTATGGGCCAGGCTGTCGAGCAGCTCCACGTTGCCGAAATCGGTGCCGTCGCTCAGCGACGGCGAATCCGAACCATTCGCGATGACCGCCAGATTGGTTCCCAGCACGTCCATGTCGAGGGTTGGCGAGGTCAGCACCGACCGCGTGTTCGAATCGCCGCTGACGCAGGAACCCGCACCCACGGCCCGCACGCGATAGTGATAAACGGTGTTATCCGTCAATCCCGTCACGACGCCGCTTGTCCCCGCCACGGTCCGGTTGGAGTAGCCCGACACGAAATCGCCGCCGCCTGCGCCGGTCACCGTGAAGGACCCGGCCGGGGGCAGGCTGAATGGCGTCGAATCGTGCCCCGTCCAGTTATTCAAGTCGCTGATGGCCGCCAGCAACTCGGCCTTCGTGCCGGTTGTCACGCTCATGTCGTAGACGGCATTGTCGATTTCCTGCAGGGCGACGGCTGTCGTCCCGTTGGTCAGACCGGTCGGCAGACCCGAGTTGTTGGCTGTTGTGGCGCTATCCTGCCACACCCCGGCGCCGTCGTTATTGACGGCATAGATCATGTTCGTGACGCCCGGCTCGACCTGATACGCCAGCAGTTGATCGCCGGATGTGGACAGAATAAACGAGCCGCTTACGGAGGAGAAGGTCCCGGTGCTCGCCGCCGGAGCGGCGGTCAGCACAACGATGGTCCCCGCGCTGATGGAATCAGGCGCTGAATTCGACCACAGCAACACGCCTTCGCCCGTCCTGAATTCGTTGGTCGCCCACCCATTGTCCGTGAAGTAGATGGTGGTCCCGACCGCGATATCCACCAACGCCACAAAGGCGAAGGTATCGGGAGTATCGTCGGCGTTGTACGCGATGAGGGCGATATCGCCCGCTTCAAGCGAGGACACGGCGCCCCCGCCCCCGCCGAAGCCGGATCCCGTACTCACGTCCAACTGATACTCAATCGCCCCGTCCACGCCCGTCCAGTTGGCCGTGAACTCATCCGGCCCGACCGAGGTGGCCGCGTTGGCCGTGGGCGCGCTGGTGAAGCAATCGGCCTCGAATTCCTCTTCGCCGCCATAGCCCACGCCGAACTCGTTGGTGGCGTAGGCCCGGACGTAGTAATACGCGCCCGGCGTCAGGCCGGACAACAGGTTGGTAAACGTGCCCACGCCGCCCGCATCCGCGGCCTGTTTGGAATCGCTGATGGTCGGCGTACCCGTGGTATTCCAGACCACGCCGCGCTCGGAGACCGTGCCGCCGCCGTCGTCCGTTACCTCGCCGCCGCCTTTGGCGGTTGTCGGCGTGATTTCCGTGATGGCGTCGGTGGTCACCGTCGGCGGCTCATCCGAAGACAAGGGCGTAAACTCCAGATCCAGACTGCCCTCGGCGATGCTGAACGTGCCGCCACCCAGATCGTGGTCGAAGTTGGTGGTATCGATGGCGAAGCGATCGACATCGAAGCCGGACACCGTACCGTCCATGATGCGCCAGGAATAGGGCTGGGCATTGTCGAAGCCGGTGCTGGATCCGTGCAGATAAATGGTGAACGTTCCGCTGCCGTTCACCGTAATCGTGCCGGAGGCGTCGATCAGATCCCAATCCGTTCCGGCGTCGCCATCCACATCCGACATGTCCACGCGCATGCTTCCGCCCGCGCCCAGATTGACGCTACCCGCGCTCATCGTGGCCGCGGCGCCTGTTGTATTGCCCGGATCCACCAAGCCGTTGATGTTCAGCGTGCCCACCGTGCCCGCGCCTTGCAGGGTGGCACTGCTATTGACCGTGAACGCGGAACTGGCGGCGGAACCGCTGACGATCAAGGCGCCCGCGCTGACCGTACTGTTTCCACTATAGGTGTTGACGCCGGCCAGCGTCACGGTGCCCGCTCCGTCCTTCGTCAACGTGCCCGTGGACGTCGCGATCGGATCGTTGATGACGATGTTGCCCGCACCGCCGAGCGTAAGGTTCTGCGTGCCGGTTATGGCATTGCCCGAAGACGGATCGAGGGTCAGCGTGCCGCTGTCGGAATTGATCCGGGTAGCCGCGTTCAGCGTGATCAGGCCCTGGTACGTGTTGTTCCCGCTGGTATTGCGCAGGGCGCCGGCGCTCGAGATACCCGTGCCGCTCAGACCCAGCGCCTCGTTGCCGATGGTGATGCCGCCCTGCAACTCGAGGGCCGCGCCGGACGCCACCGTCACGCCGCCCGCCGTCGTACCGAGCGCCGTGGCGTGCTGTGCATTCACGACACCCGCATTGATGGTCAGGGCGCCCGTGAAGGTGTTGGCGCTGCTCAAGAGCAGCGTGCCGGTACTTTCCTTTGACCAATTGGCGCTACCGCTGATCTGGCCGCCATAGGTCAGCGTATTGCCGCTGGTCACCGAGATCCTCGGGCCGTTCACGGTGCCGACTTCGATCCGCCGGTTGGCGTGCAGCGTGAACGTGCCGTCGGCCTCGAAGGTGCCGCTGCTCCAGATGTTGATCTTCTCGGCGGCGGATCCCGGCACGTCGCCGAGTGCGCGGTCGTTGCTGATCCGCAGGGTGCCGGCCTGGACGCTCACGTGTCCGGTTTGGGGACCGGTGGTCGTCGTCAGTGACAACGTCCCATCGCCCGTCTTATGCCAGGCGGCGGAACCCGACATGTTGCCGGCGTAGGTCAGCGTCTGCCCCGAGGCCACCTCGATCGCCGGACCATCCACATTCCCCAGGACGATATTTCGATTCACGTTCAGCGTGAAGGTGCCGCCGGCCAACAACGTGCCCGAGCTCCAGATATCAATATTGTTCTCGGGTGAGCCCGGCACAGCGCCCAGATGCCCGTCCGCCGATACCGACAGCTTGCCGCCCTCGATCTGCGTGCCGCCGCTGTAGGAGTTGTCCGAATCGCTGAGCGTGATCGTGCCCGAACCGACCTTGTACACGCGGTTCGCGCAGGAACCCTCCGTACAGTTCGCCGCCCACCCGTCGGCGATGCGTCCCGCAATGGTGGAGCTGCCGTTGTTGCCGCCGAATTCCAGCGCGCCGGTATCCGCGACGGAGCCGTTCTTCCAGAATTTGTCCCCGTTGTCGTCCTGAACGTAAATTGCGAAGCTCCGGATCCGGTTGGTGGGACCGGGCGACCCCACCATGACCAGATCATAGTACGTGGACCCGCCGATCGAGGCGTTGAACGTCGAGGACGAGGTGATCTTCACCTTCAACGTCCGGTCGGCGCCCGGTCCCTGATCGGAGCCGGTATTGCCGCCGTCGCGGATGACGTAGTAGTTGCCGCCGCTGCCCAGTTCCCAGGCCATCCGACGGCCGGTGCTCAAATCGGAGAAGGCATCGTAGGTCAGGCTGTCATTAAAGCTGATGCCGTACCAGTTCCACGGGTTGTTCTGGCTGTACGTGGTGATCGTGAACTCATCGCCGATCTGCAGGGGGCGGGGCGTGCCGCTGCCGCCGACGCCCGTGGTCGTAAAGGTCTGGAAGCCGGCCGAACCGTTGTTGCCGCCACTGCCGTTGGCCCACATGCCGATCTCGGTCGCGGTGTTGTCCCACCAATCGCCCGTCCCGTTCTGGTTGCGGTGCTGGTTGAAATTGGCCGTCTGCATGACGTAATCCACGGTCTCGTCACAGTCGCCGCAGGCCGAGGCCTCGACCACCTTCAGATGTATATTGTCAAAGAACGCGGTCTGACCGCCCGCCGTGGATCCCTGCCAATAGCCGCCCGTGTAGCGCATATTGGCGGTGGACGTATAGGTGCTGTCAGTCTGCGTGCCTTGGCTGGTCAATGTGCCGCTGGTCGGGTCGGCGAAGGCCGATGTCCCGTCATTTCGCACATACAACTCCCATTCGTCATTGGATGGGTCGTACGTCACGCGGATGCTGAGATAGTGGGCGCCGATGTCATCGGCGCCGGTGATGATATCCGTCAGCGTGCCCTGAATGCCGTTATTGTACTTGGCCAACCGGACCCGGTCGTCCGATCCCGACTGTCCCAGTACCACGGCGTAACCGCTCCCCGCGTTGTTGGCGGTCGTGCTGGTACCGGCGAGGATGAAGGCCACGCCGTAACTGGTGGAACCAAAACCGGCCGGATCGGATCGGATCTGGCGCATGTTGAATTCCCATGTCACCAGGCCCGGGTTGCTCGACAACGTCGATGTCCAAGGCGAGGGCGCCGTATTGTTATCGATATAGCCGAAGACCCAACCGTTGACATTACCGGATCCGCTCGCATCGTTGGACAGATCCAAAATGCCGCCGTGAATCCGTGCGCCCCAGTCTACTCCCGAGCGCGACATGGACCAGTTGGTACTGGACCCGATCGCCCCATTGGCCGCGGAGTAGCCGGAGCCCATGCTGGTCCCGAAATCGTCACTGAATAGCGTTGTCTGCCCCACGGCGAACCGCACGGGGACCAGCACCATGAGCCCGAAAACCAGCATGTACAGGGATCCCGTCCATGTACTCATTCGTCGGCCTGTGGAAATTGATTTCATCTTCTATGGATCGGGAATCAAACGCACACGGTAATGGCGGACCGGCGGGCCCAGCCCCTCGGGAACCAGCAGCTGGGTGATTTCGCCGGTGGCCGTGATGTAACCCGGTATCGATTCATACTGCACGAGCGACAATTCGTTGGTCGTAAATTGAACCTGGTAGACTTTCCCGGTAACCGATTGCCAGCCGATGATGACATCGTTGAGCGGCACGGGCTGCATCAGCGTGATGCCGAGGAATGAATTCTCGTCGTGTGGACCGGTGCCGGCCTGGAACTCCTCGTCATTCGTCATGCCATCGCCGTCGTCATCGTCCCCGGGGTTGGCGGCCGTGCGATCCCCGTCATAGTTCAGGTGTTCCCACCAGTCCGGCAGTCCGTCCCCATCCGTATCGAGGTAGTAGTCAATGATCCGATCCGTGCGGGCCACCTCCACGACAATGGACTGCTGGTAGCCGTCGACGGTGAAGACCTCCGACTCGCCGTAGAACAGCGATTCCTCCAGCGTCGGGGCATTGAATACCCGCACGAACACCTTCTCGCCCCATTGCGGGCGCGGGTCGCCGAAGGTCGCGGAGAAGATGCCCGGCTGAATCTGCGAAGGATCGACCAGCGATCCGATACCCGTGTCATCGCCCAGCGGCGGGTTGTTCGCGTGGGGCAGTCCATGCAGGCCGGGGCCGGTCTGCGGCGGATATTTCGCGCCGTCGGGCGCGCGCAGAATCTGCACCAGCGCGCGCTGTCCGGGCGCCGAGTAGAAGTTGCCGGGCAGTCTATCGCCGAATTCGTTCAGCGTGGGCGTCAAGGAGCAGACCGGCAAAGGCACGAGGTACTGGGCAAACACAGGGGGCGCAACAAGAAGGAAGAGACAAGTGATCAGTGTATGACCACGGCCGAAAAACGGTCTGCACACCACTAAACTAATCCCCACCATGTAGTCCTATAGTAATAAGGGCTAAGGTCGTTTATACCCCTTTAACATTTGAAGTCAACGGATTTATACAACCCATGCCGATACATTTTGAACATTGATGGTGAAATCGAACAAAATGACGGTCCTTGTTTAGTAAATTCGATTAACCCGGATAGTGCACATTATAAGAATACCCTCACGGTCGAGTAGAGTATAGGTGGGCAAATAAAAAGGGCTGTTGCCCGATGCGATCCGCATGTACGAGAAGGTGGGGTGTCCCGTAAAGGGACTTCGTCGTGCACGACTTCACGCACAGGAGCAACAGCCCATATTCACATGTCAAATCACGGATTGATGTAACGGGTCGGCGCCGGATATGGCGGCGTCAGATTCCACGTCTCATTTCCCGCCGACCGTTTGAGTATGACCAACGCGTCATCCGCCTCGAACACAAAAGAGGCCGGCAAGGCCGAATCGCCGGCTCCGATACGGCGACACCAGGTACTGTCCGTCGTGCGATACCAGATGATTTCCGTAACGCTCTGGTTTACCCGGTCGAATCGCCAGATCTTGTCGGAGTTCCGATACGTGGTTGCGCCGGTAAAGCCGGATTCGATCAGGTTCATCTCGCTGGGATGCATGCGGCGCGGCAGTCGATAATTGACGAAGTTGTATGACGATCCGCCCATGAGCGTCTGCGACAAGGTATTGGTGGGCACGCGGCCGACCAGCAGGAGCGTCTGCATCGGCTGGTTTGTCGGAATCTCGACGATGAAGCCGTCCCGTATCGGGATCTCCGCGTCGTTGGCCAGCCCGTCGCCGCCGATAATGTACACCCACTGGTTGGGACTGCCGCTGACCAGGCCGACCTGATTGGTGGCCGTTTCGCTCGTCGTGCGGGCGTACCAGGTGATGCGGGTGGACGCCGGATCGCCCGCGCTGGGGCCGGCCGGAAGATCATGCCCGATCAGATAGGATACAGTGTTCGTGTCCGGAATGCCCGGATGCGCGATCCAGTTCTGGCCCGGATACAAGCGGACCGGTTTCGCGACGTAGACCTCCTCGCTGGCCACGCGCACCGCGTAATTGGTCCGCCAGCGATCATGGCGGGACGCGCGATAGAACCGCATGTTGTTACCGGCAATGGGCGCGGTATCCACCAGCATATTGGTGTATTCCGTCGCCACAAACTGCCAGGCCGACGTCAGCGCCGGCGCGAAATTCGCTCCATCCGCGCGAATCAGATCGTAATCGCGGACCACATCGCCCATCGTATTGGTGGCCGCCTTCCAGTAGATCTCGGTTTCCCATTCGGCGCGCGCCAGACCCTGCGTCACGTTGAAGCCGGCCAACGTCACGACCTCGAAATCGGACAGCGGACCGATGTTCCCCGCCTCGTCCTCGCCGGCCACGGCCACGGCGTAGGAGGTGTCGAAGATCAGGTTCGAGATCACCGCTTCCGTGGTCGTGATATCGGCCAGTTCGGAGCTGTCCGTGAAGGATATGTAGAGATCATTGGTCGTCGGCCCGTCATCGATGTCCTCCGAGTAGTACACGCGGTACGTGCGCCACGGCGACAGGGCATCATAGCCGTATCCGAAATCGCCGCCCCCGCCGTCGGTCAGCGCGGCCCAGTTCACGGCGATCTCGGATGTGTCGTCGAAACCTTCCTCGGCGATCACACTGCCCACCTGGACCGGCGGCGTGCGGTCGATCTTGACGACGAAGGGCACGCCCGGGTTGCGCAGACGATCGTTGTCGCGATCGTTGTCGTTGTCCACCGTGAAGACAAACCCGGTGATGGTGCCCTGCCCCAGCCCGACGGTCGCCTCGTTGGTGGCCAGCGCGACGCCCTCCGCGATATTGGTGCCCCTCTGCCAATTCGGCGCTGAATTCGTCACCATGCGGTACTGGTGGATGTTGTTCGCGTCCTCCGCATTGTCAAAGGACACATCCATCTCCGCGGCATGGGTCCACGAGAGTCTCCGGGTCAACGCCATGTCGTCGATATAAACAGTCCGGTTGACGCCGCTGTCGTCCGTGATCCGGGTGATCCGGAGCCACCAGACGCCGTTGGTTTCAATGGTCCAGTCCAGCAGCGTCCAATCCACGGCCGGCACTTCGCGTGCGCCCATGGAGGTCCAGTTGGCCCCGTCATCGTCGCTGATTTCGAGCTCCAGCTCGAAGGTCTTGGACGGCGCGCCGCTCAGTCGGGCCCATACCAGCAGGGTGCCGGGATCCTCGACGTAGGGCGTGCGAAGACGGCCGACCTCCGCGCCTTGATTGCGGAAACCCACGATGCGCGTCTGGCTGGGATGTTCACCGGTAACCAGCGGGGTGATCAGGTAATCCGTGCCCGACCACTCATTGGTGCCGACATGGTTCACGTAGTTCCCGTACGATGTCTGCTGATTCGTCCATCCGTGGTAATCCTCGAATCCCATCATGAACTGATTGTGCACACTGCTGATGTCCAGGCTCAACGCGCCCATCAGCGGCGGATAGATATCGTCGTCCACGATCCGCACGAAGCCGACCTGCTCGGAATACAATGTCGCGCGATCGCTCGGCCGGTCGTCGTCGAGATCCGGAATCGTCACGCGGACCGGCATATCGCCCTCGGCCATCATCGCGTCAATCAACGCGGAACCCCACGTGCCGTTCACAAAGGTCCAGACATTGGTCAGCACGGTGTTGGTCGGATCACCGCCGGTGCTCAGATCACTGCGGTAGTTCGCGTAGTCGCCAATGTGGTAGGACCCCATGCTGAAGCTCTTCACGCTGTTGGTATTGCCGGAATCCCCGCGCGCGACGCCGGAATACACGTCCTGGGCCCCGAAGGCAAAGCGGATACCGCGGTCGCCCGCGTTGGCGATTTCCTTGTCGGACAGCACAAACAACGTGTTGCTTCCGGTACCGCTGCGGCGCGTCGTGCGCACGACCGGATCGTTTACGCCGACCAGCCGGGTCGGCGCCGCATGCTGGAGCTTTC
>CAYRPR010000046.1:0-9607 GCA_964425945.1 uncultured Verrucomicrobiota bacterium
CGCCGCGGGGCCAAACCTTTTCAATACTCGTTGAGCAACGCCGCCTCCCGCGCATCCAGATCCTTCGCCCTATCACGCCACTCGTCGGCAAAAGCCGCGCGGCGGGAGGGCAAGGAGGCGGGCTGAGTGGACCCGTCCCGATGTGATGGAGCATCGGGATAACCCTCACCGCCGCGCGTAAATTCTTCGCTGGGAGCGCGGGCGTCCCGCCCGGCATCCCTCTCCACCCGCGCTACGCCATCCGGCCCGCGCCGTTCCGAAATGCTCTTGCGCCCGCCCGATCCAAGCGCGCGATACTCGGAGCGCACCGCGTTCGCCATCGCCTTCTTTACGGCCAGCGCCTCGCGCGTGGAACCAAAGTCGCGGACGATCTGCCAGTCCGCATCCGCCACCGGCGCCGGCGGCGGGTTCATGCAGGTGGCCAGGCAGATAGGTTTGTTCGTGCGATGATCGAAAATGGCGGCGCGGACGGGATTCTCAAACGGATCGTAAAGCACGCGCACCTTGCGCGTCTCGTACCGCGCCAGATCCTCGTGCGCGAACGTGTAGGGCATCCGGATCCCCAGCGGGCAGGTCGTGTGCGTGATCACCATGCCGCCCTTGCGGACCGTCACGTCGTGGGATTCCGGCGCCGCGTACGGCGCAAGCGATCCGTCCAGGCAGTCGCGCGGATGCTCCGCCAGGTCGCGTTCCCAGCGCTCAATCGGCACCCACGTCCCGTACTCGCGCGACTCGACCGGGTCCTGGTTCAGGAACCGCACGCACGCGTCGAACTCGCGGAGCAGGTCGGGCAGCATCGGAAAATACTCCAGCGCGTCAATCGTGCCGGCCCGCGCCTGGGTCAGCAATTTGTTCTCTCGCTCATACTCCCCGCGAAATCGGCCGATCTGGCCATCTGCAAACGCCGAAAGATACGTCCACGCCCGGTTAAACCAGTTCTCCACCAGCTTCAGGTGCGGCCGCCCTTTCGCGTCGATCTGCTCGATCCCGGAAGCCCGGTAAAACGCCTTGGCCCGCTTGCTTTGCCACGCGCCGCCCTCGATCACCACCTGGTCCGGCCGGCACACGTCCGCAGCCGAGCGGTACACAATCGACATCGCGTCCTGGTCGCGATAGCTGTCGCGCGGGCGCATCGTGAAAGTCCATGCGGGGATAACGCTCGTCGAGTCGTCGTGACACAGTAACCACTGCCCGCGGCACGTCCGGTGCCCGTACTTATCCGCCTCCTTCGACCCGCCATACGGCCACGGAACCACCACCACCTGGTTCTGAGATCCGTCGTCGTACGAAAAGCGCTCGCCGCCGATCAGCCGTCGCGATCCGTCCGACGTCAGGCGCGTGGATCCCGGGACGTACACGCCAGAAAGCCGCGCATTCCGGGGACTCCGGTGATACCGCACCACCTGCCTGGGGATCTCGATCTGCTTGCGCAGCGAGGTGGGGATATAGTGCTTCGTCGAAGCTGGCCGCTTCAGCGCGGCGGTGGTTTCTTCGGAGAGTTTCCCCTCGAACACGCACCGGCGCACCGCGTGCGAGAGTGATATGAGTTCGTCCCCCCGGTTCGTGCGCAATGCCAACTCGCGGATCGCCTGCACATCCTCCGCCGGCCAGTCGCAGACCGCCGGCCGGCCCGTGCTCTTGCCCGGCAAAAGTGCGCGCGGATTGCCCGCATCGGCCTTCTCACGCGCGCGGAGCAGGCGGGAGAGGCGCGCCGTGGATAAGTTGAGCAGGGTGGCCGCGTCGTCCAGGCTGAATCCCTCCGCGAGGTGCGCCCGCGCAATGGTCGTTACGCGCAGCGCCTCTTGATGCTTGGCCGACTCCGTTGCGCTCATCCCGTCCATCACGCATGCCTCCGTGGGCGGCCCGTGGGCTTGCCGTTCTCCAACCCCGCGGCTCCGTACTCCTTGTATGCCCGCAGCCAGCGGCCCAGCGACGCCGCGCTTACGTCCATGCGTATGGCGATCCTCGACTTGGTGAAGGGCTCGTCCCGTAGCTGCGCCTGCGCGGCCAGCACTATTCCCAACCGCTCCTCTTTGGTGCGCCACTTCATTTGCGGCCCGCCTTCAGCGCCCGCATCAGTTCGGCCTTCTCGTGATCGGGCCACCCGAGCACCGACTCCGCCGTCACCGCGCGCACCTCCGGCGGCATCAGCGCGAACGCTTCGCCAAGGGCCGTCAACGTGATCTCGTGCTCGTCCGCCTTGCCCCGAATCCACTTGATGTGCGCCCACTCCTTGAACACGTTCACCAGGGACTTCGCCGACCGCTTCGCAATCTTGTTATAGCGCGGCGCGATATTCTTCCCCGTCTGTTTCCGCCCCTCCAAGGCCGGCCGCAGGCGCGTAATCGAAAGCTCGTCGTTGATGATGGCATCCACCGCCCACGCCCAATCATCCTCCGACGCCTTCGCCCGAAACTCCGAGAGGATCGTGAAGTAACTCTGGGGCACCCCGTACTCATCCGCTAAACTCAAGAAAGTGGCGTTTTCCCCAATGTTTCCCGAAATTGACTGAGTAAATTTCGGGGATTCTGGACCCTTTTTCAGGTTGGCCGAACGCTTAGAAACGCCGTTCCGGTGGAGGTCCGGGTGGGCCAGGAACAGCGTCAGCACCTTGCCCGACTTCGACAGGTTGCGTTGCTTCAGCGCCGATCGAAGCGCGTACAGTATCGGGCTCGCCACTTCTTCCTCGACAAACACCGGCACCTGTTCCAGGTCAAGTTCCAGCGCCGCCCGAAGCCGGTGGCGTCCGTCCAGCACTTGGCCGCCCCGATCCACCGTCAGCGGGTGCTGAATCCCGGAGTCCGTAATATCAGCCATCAACGCCTCATACTCATCCCGCGCCAATCCCGGCACCGCCTTGACGTCCGGGTGGACCTTCAGTTCCTTCGGATCCCGCATCTCAATCATCTTCTTCATCTTCCCTCCGTGTTATCCGTTTTCTCCGTGGTTGAAACATCTTCGTCGCCCTGATAGTGTCCGGGCATGGACTTCTCGTTCGCAGACAGATTGGATCCATGGCAGGTGCATGCACTATTCGCACTTGGGGCGCTCCTGATCGCCACCATGATTGCGAACAACATCAGTAGCGTGGTGTCCCGCTTCAGGAAGAAAACCAGGAACGCGAACAGGCCGAACAGCAATTCGAGCACGGAGATCATTGTCGTCGAAGCGGAAAGCACCCTGTCGTTTATTCTGAGACAGATATCCCAAACCCTCGCCGTCTTCGCCCTCATCGTGATGGCCGTGCTGGCCGAGGGATCCGTAAGCGCCCGCTTCCTCGCCATGGTCGTGCTCTTCGCCGTACTGGCCTTGAAGCGGTAGCCCCTCACAGCCCCAACTCCTTCCTGATCATCCGCACGATCCGGCGCGCCTTCGGCCCGCGCCGCTGGCCGCTGATCGAGCGATGCACATAATCGACCGCGAGCCCGCGTTCTATGCTCCATCGCCGAAGTGAGTACCCGCGGATAAGCAACTGAACCCGCACGGGCAAGAGGCCCGGCGTGTCCCACTCCCGCTTCCGTAAACTTTTCTTCTCGTGCGCGGACGACAGTTTTGTCATGGTGTCCACAGAGTTTTCACTGGCGTCAAGGGTGAAAGTGAAAAAACAGTGAACATCGGGAATCGGCTGGAAGAATTACGCGGACGGCTTGGAGTGTCGTGGGGCGAGGTGTGCGATAGGCTCGACATTAAAAGGTCTATGCTTCATTACCTTCGTACGGGAGATCGTCAGCCATCGCCCAAGCTTCTCCGCAAGCTCGAACTGTTGGAGGCGGAGCATGGGTTGCGTCGGTTCTCGGCTCCGTCTTCCGAGCCGGTTTCCCGGCTCCGCTTTCTGCAATTCATTCGCCAGTGCGATTGGTCAGAGATTGCGCTGGACTTGGGCATGGAGGAGGCCGGCATTCATGCCGTTCTGCGTGGCACGCGCACGCTAACAGAAAAGGAATCCAAAAGCCTGTCAACCCTGGAATCTGCAGTATACATCGATGTTCCGTCGCCGCCTCCAACGCTTGGCAAACCCACTCAAACAAGCGTCCAACGCCTGGACAAATCCTCCGCGAAAGTTCCAACGATTGGAAATCCGCCCCCCGAATGGGCCCAACGATTGGAGGAGAAGGTTGACGAGTTGCTGGCCTGGATCAGGAAGCAGGAGAAGAAACCGAAAGGGAGGAAGGGATGAGCGAGATGGAGGAGCGGATTGCGGAGTTGGAGCGCGATGTGTCGGCCCTGTATGCCGGCTTGATGTTGGTGGCGACGTGTCTGCCTGATCTCGTGCGCATGGAAACGGCGGCGCGGATGGAGCGCGGGGTGCTTGCGGCAAATCATCCGGGCATGAATAGTCCCCACATCAAGACCATGCTGACGGAGGTTCTAGCCCGGTTGCGCGGCCAGGAGTTTGACCGTTAACGACACGCCCTATACGGTTTAGCCACTCGCGGGTTTCCTTGCGGCTCGCCAATGACCGCTCGGCCGGCGCGCGCTGCCATCCCATGGCCCAGCATATGATGGCGGATAGAAGCGTCTTCATCGCGCAAGATTCGCACAGTCCCCCGCCATAGGGAAGGAACGCAGGAACAAGGTGGCATCGGTGCCCATCCGTGGTTCCTCATTCTTCATTCAGCATCCGGCATTCTTCATTCTTCATTGCTATTCCGTCCCGTTCCTCGCTTCCTGTCTGATCCGCCGCCGGTCACGTAGTCTGTCCGCATTATGGAAGCGGACAACTTGCATATCCTGTGGTGGCTCCTGGGGTTCTCCTACTTCATCCACGTGACGCATGCGGTCGTCGCCATTTGGGATCGCGTCCGCGCCAAGCCCAGCCTGATCGAACGGCTCCAGGCGAAAGCCGACCGCGACGAGATGACGGCGGCTATGGCGGAGTTGTCCGCGAGGGTGGATAAGCGCCTGGAAGGGATGCACCAATCGCTCAAGGGATCGGAGTCCACGAACCAGGCCCTGTTCCGGGACATTCTGAGGGCGATCGGGAACCTGGAGGGCAAGCGATGATCGGCCTCTATCACGGCATTTCTCCGATCAGTCGGGCGATCTCCTTCTTCACCTGGGCGGCCGAAACGCATGCGTCCGAGGTCCACGAGGACCGAAGCGTCACTGAAGCCTGGCACGTCGGCGGCGTCCGCCGCACGGGGCATTTCTGTCTCGACCACGCTCCCGGAACAAGGATCGACCTGTACCGAGTCAAGGGCCTGACTCCCGGCGAGCAGGATGGCGTAGACGAGTTCCTCGGCTGGCAGATCGGGAAGGCATACGATTACCGGGGAGTGCTGAGATTCCTCTCCCGTCGCGATCCGCGCGAGATCGTCGATCATCGGCATACGCGCCGATGGTTCTGCTCGGTTCTGATCTTCTGCGCTTACCTACATGTGCGTCGTCCGCTCCTGGACAGGGTGTCGCCACATAAGGTCTCCCCGGCTTTGCTCTCGTACAGTCCGCATCTTATTCACATCGATACGTTAACCACCTGGAGCATGTCCCATGAAACCGCAAAGGTCATTTACGATCGCCCTCATCCTCCTCGGCATTGCTTTGCTCAATAGCGGCTGTGCGACGTCGAAACAGCCCGACATGACCCGTGCGCCGGAGTGGTTCTACAACCAGGCAAGGGACCACCAGGTCCTGCATGTCTCTGGCGTTCGGGAACTGACACTGGTCGGGGAGGATATCCAGGTCGAACTGCGCGCCCAACTCCCGCCGTTGTCAATCTGGCCGCGCGATCCGAACATTCAGGAGGCGATCGTGCGGGAAGGCGCCGGCGTTGTAAAAGCAGGACTCCTTGGATATTTCGGCGCGAAGATCATGACGACCGTGATGAAGCCGCCACGCACGGTGGATCCGGTGGTCGTGCCGCAACAGGTTCTCGTCCCGGTTGAGGGGGCCATCATCCCATGACGCCCTCCGAAAAACAGTATCTTCGGGAGGCCGCGTTGAAATACCTGGCCGAAAAACCGACGCAGTCGTTTGAGCTGTGCCCGCTTCACGCGCTTATGCGTCGGCGGAAGGTCTGCGACTTCGACTTCTCCGAGGCTGATTTGGCCGAAGCCCTCGCCGTCCTGGAGGGGTTTGGTTTCGTGTCGCGGAAACGGCCGCGCTTGGGATCCGTGCCATTTTACGCCGCCACTGCGGAAGGAGTGATCTTCCATGAGCAGTCGGCAGCGTAAAGGCAAGGTGGCGCGGCTCCCGTACGAAATTCGCGAGCGCCTCAACCACATGATCCGCGACGGCGCAAAGGCATCCGAACTCAACATCTTTCTGCAGGAGCGCGGCCATCCGCCGGCGTCAGACCAGAATTGGACGAACTGGCGGAAAGGCGGCTACCAGGACTGGCTGAAAGAGCAGGCCCATCTCGACGCGACCCGAAAGAAATACGAGACCATCCGGCGCGAACTCGACGCCGGCGGCGTTGGTTTTTTGGACAAGATAATTTACGACACAGCCACGAAACTCGCAGATTCTTCCCTCCAGCCGGATGTCGTTGCGCAATCCATCGCCTCGCTAAAGGCCGTTATCACAGGCGGAGAACGGACCAAAATTGCGGAGCGCCGCGCCCAGATTGCCGAGGAAGCCCTGGGCATCGCGAAGAAGAAGTTCCAGCGCGACACGTGCGAGTTGTTCTTGAAGTGGTACGAGGACCGGCGCGCCGCCGATATCGCCGCCTCGCCGGCGGACGCATCCGAGAAGATGGAACTGCTCGGCAAGTTGATCTTCAAGGAGGACTGGTAAATGGCCGCCATCCTCAATATGCGCCAGGGTCAGCGGACCTTCTTCCGCATGGTGGACCAGTACCGCATCTGCGCGTTTCTCGCGCGCAGACAGTATGGGAAGACCACCACCTTCGCCAAGATCGCCTTGAAAAAGATGATGAAGACCCGCGATCACACGGTAATCTTCGGATCGGCGAAACTGTCACTGTCGCGCGAGATTGTTCGCACCGAATCCCGTGTATTGCAGGCCGCCATCCAGGAAGCATCAGCCGCCCTCCATGTATTCGATTCGGTTACGGAGCGCGAACCGGACATTCTCACGCCGGATGACTTTGCAGAATTGTTTGAAGCTCAGCGCCTGGAGTTTCGTCTGTATCACGATAGAGGATCGTACTCGCGCACCAAGGTTGTGGCCCTGCACCCGGATACCGTCGGAGAGACGGGCGACCTCATGGCCGACGAGTTGCGCGCCATACGCAACTGGCGCGAGGTGTGGGAGGCAATAAAGCCCATCATCAGCAGCAATCCGCAATTCCGCTGTACGCTTTCGACCACGGTCCCGACGGACGACGCTCACTATGCCTATGGTCAACTCCTGCCGCCGGTCGGATTGGAGTTCAAGCCGAACGCGGACGGCAACATCTACGAGAGCCAGGGCGGGATCATGACCTGCCGGGTTGACGCCTGGGACGCGGCAGCCGACGGCGTTCCGCTGTACGACGACAAAACCGGGGAGCCGCTGTCCCCGGAGGAGTCGCGTCGCCGCGACCAGGATAAGGATGCCTGGGACCGGAACTACGGCCTCGTCTTCGTCGCCGGCGGCACGTCCGCCTGCGGGATCACGCAGATCGACACCGCCCAGCGCCGCGGGGTGGGGAAATGCATGTTTGTCCTCGTGGACTCCGACCTGGACTTCGACCGCGCCATCGCTGAGTTGCCCGGCCGGCTGGGCGCTGGAAAGGTCGGCATCGGCTTCGACGTAGCCACCACTACCAAGGGGTCAAGCAACCCATCGGCGGTCGCGGTATGCGAGCAGCACGGCATAGAGTATAGTTACCCGATCATCGTCGCCTGGAAGACGGCGGATCCTCGCGTCGCGGAGGAGCGTGTGCGGCGGATCGTCAAGGCCGTGGCCAAGCGCAAGGAGGGCGGCCGCGCGCGAGGAATGCACATCGACGCCACCAACGAGCGCTATTTCGCCGCAGGCCTCCGAGATTCCCTCGCCGGCCTCATTCCCGTGACACTCGTCATCGGCAGTGAGGTGGACAACCGGCCCGGCTATGAGCCGATGACGAAGAAGCAACTGCTCGGAAGCCGCCTCGTAGCAGAGTTGGACGACAACCATCTAACCTTGCCGCCGGAGCGGTACGTGCGCGACGACTGGCGCCTGGTGAAAAAGGACCGGGGTTCTCTGGTCTGCGAGCCGGACGTCGACGGCAAACACGGCGACACGTTCGACGCCGCGAAACTCGCGCTCGACGCCCTCGTTAATAATGGCCCGGTCGAGATCCAAGCCGCGCCGATCTCCAACGTAGCCGGACAATTTTCCCCTGTATTCCAGGACAACCGAGGCATCGCCAGGGCATTCGTATGAAAATCTACAACCGCAAGACCGGCCAACTGACCGATAAGAAGGTGGAGACCGCTGATGGATCGGCCAACGTTCCAGTCGCTTCCGTCATCCATTACCGGGCGGCCCAGGAACCGGAGAGCTTCATAGAGTGGGCGGACGTCAACCGCGTCGGCATGGCGATCCGCTCGGCGAAGGGCGGCGGCACTCAGCCCTTATTCGCGCTCTATAGGGACATCATACTGTCGGACTCCCACATCCAGTCCGAACTGTCCAAACGGAAGCTGGCCGTCATCGGCGACACCATGAGGGTGATTCCCTACGACAAGAAGAGCCAGGCCGACATCGAAGCCGCCACATTTTGCGAGCGCCAGATTTACGAGTTAAAGGGATGGAAAATGGCGCTGGCCCACCTGCTCGACGGTGTCCTGTTCCCGGTCTCTGTCGCCGAAAAGGTCTTTACGCGCGAAGGGGCTGGCTACCGGATTGGTGATATCGGCCGTGTGCCGGCGTACCTGCTCGACTATTCAGAGGGGAACCTCCACATCCTTAATACCAAGGACAATGGCGAAGTGGGAGATGGAATCCATTACCCGGACCCGTACCGGTACATCATACATCGCGGCCACCTTCTTTCCACGCCCGACCAGTTCGGCGGCCCAATGCGTTCGCTCATTTACTGGTGGCTCGCCTCGACCATGTCCCGCGACTGGTGGGTCCGATTTCTCGAACGGTATGGCACGCCATTTATCCTCACCAAGTACGCGCCAGGAAATGAAGGAGATCGCAACCTGGCGCTTGCGGCCATGTCTGCGGCCACGCGCACTTTTGGTCTGGCCGTGAGCAACACAACTGAAGTCGAGATCAAG
This sequence comes from uncultured Verrucomicrobiota bacterium, assembly GCA_964425945.1. GTDB lineage: Bacteria > Verrucomicrobiota > Kiritimatiellia > SLAD01 > SLAD01 > CAYRPR01. The sequence continues at coordinate 9,156 of CAYRPR010000046.1, forward strand.
GAGGCCACCAAGACCGGGCCGGACGCCTACGCGGCTTTCATGGCCGTCGCGCAGAGGGAAAAGAGCAAGCTCATTTTGGGGCAGACCCTTTCCGCGCAGACCGACTCTACCGGTCTGGGATCGGGGGTTGCGGATCTGCAAGGGGAGGTCCGGGAGGACATTCGGCAATTCGACGCTTCTATGTTGGCCGAGACCATCCGGGACCAGTTGCTTACCCAGATCGTCAAGATCAACCGTCTACCGGGCCGCCCCCCTTACATCGTGTGGGGCGGCGCCTCGAACGCGTCGAAGAAAGCCACGGCCGAACTGCTCGGCGCCGTGCGGGCGGCCGGGTTGCGTCCTGCGGACTCCGCGCTGGAGTCCATCAGCGAGGATATCGGGTTCGACGTGGAGCGTGACGACTCCATCCGCCTGCCCTTCGCCGCGCGCCCGCAATGATCTCGCGGCCCCTC
>CAYRPR010000047.1:0-9548 GCA_964425945.1 uncultured Verrucomicrobiota bacterium
TGCGGCCTGTCCTATGTGAAGGCGTGGAATATGATGAATCGACTGGAACGGCAGCTCGGCCGCGCGGTACTCAGCCGGGCCAGCGGGGGATCCCACGGCGGCGGCGCGTCGCTTACTCCCTTCGGGAAGCGGTTCCTGAGACGGTTCGAGTCCTATCAGGAGGAGGTCGAACGCTCGGCGAACGCCGGCTTGAAGCGGTTTCTCAAGGGCTTATCCACGCTCCTGATTTGCGCCGTGGCGGGTATGACCTCCTGTGCCCGCAAGGAAGTCGTGAACACGCTGAACGTGGCCGCGACGTCGGATCTGAAACCCGCGATGGCCGATATCATTGAGCGGTTTCAGGAGGAGTACCCGGAATGGACGGTCGAGGTGACGTATGGTTCGTCCGGCGATTTCTTCATGCAGTTGATGAATCGGGAGCCGTTCGACATCTATTTTGCCGCGGACAGGCAATATCCGGAGAAGCTGGTGGAAGCGGGTCTGGCGGATCGCGAGGCGCTCTTCCACTACGCGGTGGGCCGGATCGTGCTCTGGACGCCGCGGGGCGCGGCGGTCGACGTGCAGGAACGGGGAGTGCGCGCGTTGTTCCATCCATCGGTGGCCCGGATTGCCCTGGCGGATCCGCGTCACGATCCGTATGGGATGGCGTCCGAGACGGCGCTTCAGTCCTATGGCGTGTACGATCCGAACCGCGGCAAGCTCGTGCTGGGCGACCACGTCGCACAGGCCGCGCAGATCATGGAGTCGGGCGCGGCCCAGATCGGAGTCATCGCGCTGTCACAGGCCACGGAACCCGCTCGCGCCGAGCAGGGGGTGTACTGGGAGTTCCCGCTTGATCGCTATCCCCGCATCGACCAGGGCGGCGTGATCCTGTCGTGGGCGCGGAACCGGGACCTGGCGCAGGCCTTTCGCGATCAGGTCCTGGGGGAGCCGGGGCGCGCGGTTCTGATGCGGTACGGCTACCACATGCCGGAGGAGTAGGCGACGGCCCGGCCGTCACGCCGTGATCCCGGTGTCATCCCGGGCAGATGACGAATCCGGGATCGTGTGGTATGTTGCAACCCGATGACGTCCAATTCACAGAATGCGCCCGGCCGCGTCGACGTAGGCATGAGCGGGGGCTTGGACAGCTCCGTCGTGGCCTCTCTCTTGAAGGAAGAAGGCCATGAAGTGATCGGCTTGACCCTGCACATGTTCAAGGAGGGATCACGCTGTTGTTCGCTGGAAGATGTCCAGCGCGCGCGCCGCGTCTGCGAGCATCTGGATATCCGCCATTACACGGTCAATGCCGTGGAGCTCTTTGCTGAAACCATCATCAAGCCGTTTGTGGACGAATATGCGCGGGGACGGACCCCGTCGCCCTGTGTGCTGTGCAATCAACACATCAAGTTCGGCACGCTACTGGATCGCGCGCGGACATTGGGTTGCACGCATATCGCGACCGGTCACTACGTGCGCAAGGTAAAGCGGGACGACGGCTGGCATATGTACAAAGGGCGCGATGCGAAAAAGGACCAGTCGTATTTTCTGCACCGGCTTTCACAGGATCAGATGGAACACAGCCTCTTTCCGCTGGAGGGATCGAAGAAGGACGAGGTCCGCGCCTATGCGGAGGAACGTGAACTTCCCGTGTCCATTTCGAGCCAGTCGGAGAGCCAGGACCTCTGTTTCATCACCGCGGCCGGGCCCGCGCCGTTCGTGGAGCAGTACCATCCCGCACTGAAGAAGCCGGGCCCGATCATGGATGTCGAGGGACATGTGCTGGGCACGCATCAGGGCCATCATCGATTCACGGTCGGCCAGCGCAAGGGAATCGGCGTGGCCTCCACGGCGCCGTTATACGTGAAAGCGCTGAATGCGGACGAGAATATTGTGTTCGTGGGATTCCGGGAGCAGATTCGCAGCGACGGATGCCGCGTGGACGATGTCCACTGGATTGCCGGACGCGCGCCCGACCCGGACCGGGATTACGCGATTCGCTTGCGTTACCGGCATCGTGGCGTATCCTCTCGTTTTACGGAGACCGATGCCCATACCCTACATGTGCGATTCAGCGAGCCGCAATTCGCCGTGGCGCCGGGTCAGGCCGCCGTGCTGTACGACGGCAACGAAGTGTTGGGGGGCGGATGGATAGCGGCAGAGAAAAATTGTTGATGGTTTATGGTTAATGGATCGCACATGTTGGAACTTCGTGTGCCGACGGACCTTTCCGCAAAGATGGATGCCCTGCGGGAAAGGTTGCGGGATATGCAGTCGGTGATTATCGCGTTCAGCGCGGGGGTGGACAGCACGTTGATTGCCGCCGTGGCCGCGCAGGTGCTCGGCGATCGGGCGCTGGCGGTTACCGCCACGTCGCCATCATTCCCTGAGCGCGAGTTGGAGGAAGCCAGGGAGCTGGCGCAAGGCCTGGGACTGCCTCATCGCGTAATCCGTTCCAACGAACTGGCCAATCCCGATTACGCCAACAATCCGGCCAGCCGCTGCTATCACTGCAAAACGGAATTATACGGGCTGTTGCGCGACATGGCCGATGCCGAAGGATTCGCTCACATCGTGGACGGCACCAATGCGGACGACGTGGGCGATATGCGGCCGGGCCGCAAGGCGGCGAAAGAGAAACGCGTGGAAAGCCCCTTGCAGGAGCTGGGCTTTACGAAAAACGACATTCGCGAAGCCTCGCGGGCCATGGGGCTGAAAACGGCAAGTAAACCCGCGTTTGCCTGTCTGGCTTCGCGATTTCCGTACGGGAACAAGATCACCGCCGAGGCCCTGAAGGCCGTCGAGAAGGCCGAAAACCTGATTCGGGATCTGGGTTTCGACCAGGTTCGCGTACGGGTACACGGCGACATCGCGCGGGTGGAATTGGCGCCGGATGATATTCCCCGGTTCATGGACGAGAATCTGCGTGAGCAGATCGTGACGGGATTGAGGACGTGCGGATATCGTTACGTCACGCTGGATCTCCAGGGATATCGATCCGGCAGTCTGAACGAAGTATTCAAGCAGATCCTGCGGGATGCGCAATAGCCGTCTGCCGTGAACCTGATTCTATTTGAACCCGGCGAACTGAGCGATACGGGTAAGTGTCGGTTGTCCGACCGACGCGCGCGCCATATCCTCGATATCCTTCACGCGACCGCCGGGCGGAAGCTCCGCGCAGGAATTCTGAACGGGCCTGTCGGTAACGTCGAGGTGGTGAGCGTGCAGGACGCCGAAGTGGAACTTCGATTCGAGCCCTCTGGCGATATACCCCCGGTCCCGCCGGTCGATCTTCTGCTCGCGTTGCCCCGCCCCAAGGTTATGAGGCGACTATGGCCGTCGCTCGCCCAGATCGGGGTGGGGCGCATCATCCTGACGAACGCGGCGAAGGTCGAACGCTTCTATTTTGATTCCCATGTGCTGGATCCGGTCCTCTATCGCGCGCTTCTGGTGGAGGGCTTGGAGCAGGCGATGGATACGCGCTTGCCCGAGGTCACGATCCATAGACAGTTGAAGGTTCTGCTCGAAGACGAGCTGGACGCGCTGATTCCGGCCGGCCGGCGCATGATTGCCGATCCCCGTGCGGATAGCCGGATTGGCGACGCCATCAGGCGCGACGGCAGAGATCGGGTGGTACTGGCGGTGGGCCCGGAGGGCGGGTGGACATTGTATGAACTGAATCTGTTCAAGGAGCGCGGCTTCATCTCCGTCGCCATCAGTCCCCGCATTCTCCGCGCCGACACGGCTTGTATCGCCCTGTTGTCCCTGCTTCATGACGCCTTGAATCGTTGAGCCGGTCGGGACATAATCGCCTTATGTCGAGCGCCCGCCCCATCTTCTTGTCCGCCACGTGGAAAGATGTCCTGCTTCTGAACTTCGAGGTCGACCCGACCGTCCTTGAGCCTTATATCCCGATTGGCGTGGAGTTCGATCATTATCAGGGCCGCTATTATGTCAGCCTGGTCGGTTTCCGCTTTCTCGATACGCGGGTCATGGGCTGGGCTATTCCGGCCCACCGGGATTTTGGTGAAGTGAACCTCCGTTTCTACGTCCGGCGCGAAGTGGATGGCGTACAAAGGCGCGGCGTGGTTTTCATCAAGGAGGTTGTGCCTCGGTATGCGATCGCGTGGGCGGCGCGCGTTCTTTACGGCGAGAACTATGTGGCGATGCCGATGCGGCATGTGGTCGATCCGGCGACGGGATGGATTGAGTATCATTGGAAATCGCCGTCAGGCTGGAATCACATCCGCGCGCATATTCAGGGTCAACCGGTCCTCCCGGAAAAGGGATCGATCGAGGAATTCATCATTGAACATTACTGGGGTTATACTGCCCGCGCTTCGCGCACGGATGAATACGCCGTGGAGCATCCGCCGTGGCGTGTCTATGAGACGACCGACGCCGTGCTTCAATGCCATGCAGCCGATCTGTATGGCGAGACCTTTCATCCGGTCCTGTCCGGCCCGCCGGCCTCGGCGTTCGTGGCCGAAGGATCAGCCGTGGTGGTACGCCGCACCCGCGAATTACGCGGTTGATGCCTTGGATGAGGGCCCACACTTATAAAAGTGTGAACCCAGCTGGCGCGAACCCTTCGTGCCGCGTTTTGCGATGCATGGATGGGTATGGACATCCGCGTAATACCTTAATTTAAGGTGTGTTCCGGCGATCCATGCGGAGGTTTATAATGGATAGATCAAGTTGTTTGATCGGGCCCACACTTATAAAAGTGTGAGCCCCGGAATGGAAGTCCGGTTAAGTGGCCGGACGATTGCTGAAATCGATCTTGTCTGATACACAGGTCTGATCATGAAAAGAATCCTGCTCCAGTGCGCCGATATCATCACGCTTGATCGCAACAATGAAGTTCTGCGCAAGACCGATATCGCCATTGAAGGTGCCAACATCTCCCACCTGGGCGATGTTCCCGCAGACTGGCCAGCCGATGAGATCATCGATCTAACAGACCATGTGGTCATGCCGGGATTCTGGAACGCGCATACGCACGCGCCCATGACCTTCGTGCGATCGATCGGGGATGATCTGCCCCTGGATCGCTGGTTCAACGAAAAAATCTGGGTGTCCGAAAGCGGGCTGACCGAAGATGACGTGTACTGGGGTATGATGCTTGCCGCTGCCGAGATGATCCGTAGCGGCACGGTCGGTTTCGCGGACCACTATTTCCACATGCATCGCGTGGCGGAGGTAGTGGAACAATCCGGCCTGAAAGCTCTCCTGGCCACCGCTGTGTTCGGTCTGGATAAAGAGGTTTCGCTGACATTTGACGAAAGCGTCGCTTGGGCGCGCGATGCCAATGGCTCCGCGGGAGGTCGAATCCGAACGATTCTGGGACCTCATTCCCCGTATATCTGCCCCACGGACTTTTTGCGGAAGGTCGCGGAAACAGCGCGCGCGGAAGAGTTGGGGATTCATATTCACCTGGCGGAGTCGGACGAGCAGGTGCAGGTCTCCATGCAGAAGTACGGCAAGACGCCTGTCGCATACCTCGAAAGCCTTGACGTATTCGATGTCCCGACTTTGGCCGCTCACTGCATCGCGGTCAACGAGTCGGATCTCGACATGCTCGCCTCGCGCAACGTGACGGTTGTCCAGTGTCCTCAATGCCACATGAAGCTTGGTATGGGCGTCACGCCGGTCCCGCTCATGCTCGAAAGGGGCATTCGCGTGGCGCTCGGTACGGACGGCGCCGGATCCAACAACAACCTGCACATGCTGGACGAAGCGCAACTGGCCGTGCTGATGCAGAAACTGCATCTGGACCATGCGGAGGCCCTGCCCGGCGATTTGCCCCTAAGACTGGCCTGTACGAACGGCGCGCAAGCCATGGGATTTGCCAACAGCGGTGTGATTCGTCCGGGCGCGGTGGCTGACCTCGTCGTCTTTGATTTCCACAAGCCACACCTTCAGCCGCGCCACTCGATTCTCGGCAATCTCCTGCATTCCGCGCACTCGGGGGATATCGTGCACACGATGTCGAATGGTCAATGGTTGATGCGTGACCGGCGACTGCTCACGCTCGATGAGGAGCAGATCTTGCGTGAGGCCGAACCCCGCGCTTTCGCGATGACTCAGCGCGGCAAGGCTCTCCTGCGGAAATACGAGGGCTGAGCAGCCATCTCCCCCCGTTATCCATCAGTCATTCCGCTTACACCCAGCCTCGCAGCTTCACCGCTTCCGCGACGCGATTGATCGCCACCAGATAGGCGCCGAGACGCGGATGCACATTCATCTCCTTGTGCATTTGGTAAACTTCCGTATAGGCGCGCGTCATGTGCCGGTCCAGATCGCGATGAATCTGTTCCAGTGGCCAGTAGTAGTTGTACGTGCCCTGCACTTGTTCGAAGTAGCTGACCGTCACGCCGCCGGCGTTGGCCAGGAAATCGGGAATCACGTGAACGCCGTTCTTGTGCAGAATCGCGTCCGCCTCCGGTGTCGTGGGCCCATTGGCCAGTTCACAACTGATACGCGCTTTGATGCGGCTCGCGTTGTCGGCCGTGATGACGTTCTCCAGGGCGGATGGATACAATACGTTGACCTCCAGCTCGAGAAGATCTTCATTGCTGATAGGTTTGGTGCCCGGGAATCCGGTCACCTTCCCGGTGTTGAGCTTGTGATCGACGATTTCCCGCGGATCAATACCGTCCGGATTGTACACGCCGCCGCTGGTGTCCGATACAGCCACCAGCTTGCCGCCGTTGAATATCTCGCGATGCAACAACGCGGCGTACTGGCCGGCGTTGCCGAAACCCTGAATCGCGTAGGTCCCGGTCGGATCCACATCCAGTTTCTTGCAGGCCTCCCGCACCGTGTATACGCCGCCGCGGGCCGTGGCGTCGTTGCGACCCTGTGAACCGCCCAGCGCGATGGGTTTGCCCGTGATGACCGCGGGATGGGCGCGGCCGACGATCGTCTCAAACTCGTCCATCATCCACGCCATGATCTGGGGTGTCGTGTACACATCCGGCGCCGGCACGTCGCGATGCTCGCCCAGCTCGCGCGCGACGACGCGCATCCAGCCGCGGGCCAGGCGCTCCTTCTCGCCTTCGGACATCTTTTTGGGGTCGCAGGTGACGCCGCCCTTTCCGCCGCCGAGTGGAATATCCACCACGGCGGTCTTCCACGTCATCCACGCCGCCAGGGCGCGTACGGTATCGATGGTTTCCTCCGGGTGCCAACGCAGACCGCCCTTGTTGGGTCCGCGCGCGTCGTTGTACTGCACGCGATATCCGTGAAAGACCTGCGTGGAGCCGTCATCCATTTTCACCGGTATCGTGAACCGGTACTCGCGCCGCGGCCAGCGAAGCAGTTCGCGCAAGGCCGGTTCCAGGCCGAGGATCTCCGCCGCCTCGTCAAATTGCTGTTGAGCCACCTTGAATGGATTCAGTTTCTCGCTCATTCGATCCCTCTGTGTTTTGTGCTGGGCTGCAAAACCGTTTGAGCGGTGGAGTCTGTACGGATGGAGTCGCGATTGCAAGACGGGGATTGCCCGGCGTGACCCATCGGGAAAACCATTAACCCGCATTTCTCGAGAGAAATGCGGATGGGCGGCGCAGGGGTGGCAGCCTTTCCATTCTCTGTCCCCTCCTCGGAGGGGGTGCCCCGACGCGCTTTGCGGTCGGGGCGGGGTGGGGTACTTCACGCTCAAGGAAGATAACATACGGCTCGGCGGCTGGAGGGATCGGCCGCCAGTCGCGCCGTCCGCCCCCGCGCGGCGTCCGGAACATGAATGACCTTGATGATCGGAGCATACGCCGCGCTGTCGGGCAGGAAGTCTGCGAGCGCATTCGGTGCGCCGGAGAAGAAGGTTTCGTTGAACCCGGACTCCGCATCGTCGGGATAGACCGGCAAGTAGAAAATGCCGGACTCGACGAGATCCTGAAAGAAGTGCGTGCCGTACGAGACCTCGGGCACATGACCCGCTTCCTCGCGAGCCAGTTCGACCAGCACGGATACATGATCAATATCCGCATAACCGACCGGGATGCCCAGATCGATGTTGCTGCTGCCCCAGCGACCCGGTCCCATCAGAACCACGCGGGCATTCTTCTCTTTCATACGGCGATTGATGCGTCGAATGGCGTGACTCAGGGTGTTGCGAAGATTCGCATCCTTGATCTCCGCATAGTGCCGGGGCTCAACGTAGATGATGTAGTTGATGTCCTGGACAATCCCCCCGTTGATGAATCGGGAAGAACGGAACAACGTATCTTCATCCGACAGACTCTCCGGGATGGTAACGCGTCCGGTCGTGCCGGGAAACCACAGGGTGCGACACTGCAGCAGGTTGATTGAAACGCCGCCCTCCGAGTTGACGGAAGCGGTGAACTCGGTGTCCACGGGATGCCCATAAGCCCGATCGAGCGTGGTGAGCAGGTCGCCCATGCGCGTGACAAACGGTGTCCGGCGAATCAGGTTGTTGAAGGTCAGCACGAGCGACTGCAGCGGCGCGTTGATGCGGCGGCTGTAGGGATCCGACAGATGGCCGTCGCGGCGCTCCGATACCAGCAGGTGCAGGGGCAGTCCCCCGGCGCGGCGCAAAACATCGGCGATCGGGCGGGTGGCCAACTGGTTGTCGTTGAGGTCCAGGATGTCCACCTCGTGCTGGGAGTAGCGCATGATTTCGTTTCCGATTTCCGGGCGCAAGTCCGGCGCATTCACGGCGATCATGCGGGGGTAATCGCGCTCGACGCGGTTGACCGCGCGTGTGCCGAGACCGAACACGAGGCGCATCATCCCCTGCTCGGGATCGATCCGGTCGGTCCACGCGTACAGATTGCGCGAGAAGGCGACGCCGGCCAGCATCGGGAAGTAATACGATCCGGCTCGGCGGCCGGACACGCGCTGGATCAGAACGGCCATTTGCTCATCGCTCTCGTGCAGACCGCGATTTCTCCGGTATTGCAGGGCGTCCGGGCTCAGGGTGCTGGCGTACACGCGCTGGACCGCGGTAATCAAGGCGGCCAACTGATCGTCGGGCGAGCCCTGGTTGACGCAAAACTCACTGCGATATTTCCCCGCGAAGGCGTTGCCGAAGCCGTCCTCGAGCAGGCTGCTGGACCGGACAATGATGGGCGCCCCGTCATAATGCGACAGGATTTCCCGGAACCGCGCAATGATATCGTCCGAAAAGTGTCCGGCGAGGAAGCGGGCCTCTGCTTCCTCAAATAGATCCTGCGCGGTGGATGTGTCGCGGGTCATGGCAAGCCGCATGCGGAAGAGATTGTTATCGACCAGGTAGGTAAAGAACAGATCCGACCCGACATAGAACGAGTCGTGCGCCTCCATGCTGTCGCGCAGTGCGGGCGTCCCTTTCGCGTTCACAATCGCGCGGGCCATCAGCATGCCGGCGGCCTTGCCGCCGATACGGCCGGATCCGATCATGCGCTCGCGGATGTCGAACAGATCCGCAACGCTCATATGCCGCTCCGCGAGTCGCCGCATTTCCGCCTGGCCGCCCAACAGCATTTCGGCGAAATCGCGCTTGAGCACCCACGCCTCGGGTTCCTGCATGAGCGTCTCGTTGTTCCGGTCCCGATACGGTCTGAGCTTTT
>CAYRPR010000048.1:0-9398 GCA_964425945.1 uncultured Verrucomicrobiota bacterium
CGAGGTGACAGGTTTCCTCTTGTCGAGCGCGATGTTCTGGCTCGAGAAATACCATGTCGACGGCCTGCGAGTGGATGCCGTTGCCTCGATGCTGTATCTCGATTACTCCCGCAAGGAGGGAGAGTGGGTGCCGAATCAGTACGGAGGGCGTGAAAATCTCGAGGCAATCGGATTTATCAAGAGATTCAACGAGTCCGTCTACGGCCGCCACCCCGACGTGATTACCATTGCCGAGGAGTCGACTGCCTGGCCGATGGTGTCGCGGCCGACCTACATCGGCGATCTGGGCTTCAAGGAACTGGAACGGACCGATAGGGTGCCCGTCCAGTTCGGCGCCGGGATTGGCGGCGATATGCTTGCGTAGACCGGCGCGGACTTCCCAGGTCAGGTTCAGCCCGGGAAAATCCGGATAGCGGTCCTCGAGCCATTCAACCCAGCGCAGGCTCTGCAGATTATGATCGAAACCGCCATGCTCCTTCATGATGTCGTTCAGCGCGCGCTCGCCGCAATGTCCGAAGGGGCTGTGCCCGATATCGTGGGCGAGGGCGATGGCCTCCGTGAGATCCTCATTGACCCGCAACACGCGGGCGAGGGTGCGCCCGATGGCGGCCATTTCCATTGTATGGGTCAGGCGCGTCCGGTAGTGATCCGCGATGCCGTTGATGAAGACCTGCGTTTTGTATTCCAGTCGCCGGAACGCCCGGCTGTAGATGATCCGGTCACGGTCGCGCTGGAAATCCGTGCGGTAGGGATGTGGTTTTCCCTCGTACAACCGCCCCTTGGATTCCCCGCTTCGCGCGGCGTACGGCGCCAGCGTTTCCGTTTCGAGTTTCTCTCTTTCTTTTCTAGAATGGATCATGGGAACCATAGTATGCTGTTCGCCCGATAGCAGGCAACTGCCGATATGACGCGGAAACAGGCCATAAAGGAACGCCGGTGAGGGAAAAGACTCTGGATATCAAGCGGATCTACGACGGACGGATCGTCTCGCTGGAACTGCATGAGGTGGAACTCGAGAACGGCGTCCGGACCGCGCGGGAAGTGATCCGTCATCGCGGGGCCGTGGCGGTTCTGCCGCGCCTGCCCGACGGGCGGTTCGTGCTGGTCCGGCAGTTCCGCAAGCCCGTGGAGGATTACCTGCTGGAAGTCGTGGCCGGCAATTGTGAGAAGGGCGAAGACCCCGCCGAAAGCGCGCGCCGCGAGCTGACGGAGGAAACCGGCTACACCGCCAAGCGGCTTGAGCCGCTGGGCGCCATCTATCCGTCGCCCGGCTATGTCGATGAGCGCATCGAGATCTATTTCGCCGAGATCGACGACCGGCAGGGCGGCGTGGATTTCGATCACGATGAGAATATCGAGACGGTGATTCTGACGTATCACGAGATCGAGTCCCTGGTGCTGAACGGCGGCATCCTTGACTCCAAGACCCTGGCGGCGTTGTATCTATACGAGAGAACGGTGAAATCATGATCGGGAAGCTGATCGAATTGATTAAACGGCTGATGCGATTCATCCATCACGAGTTGTGGGAGGTGGAACTGTCCAAACTGCCGCCGCATCTCCGGTTTCTCGTGCGGCTGTTGCGTACGGGCCATCTGATCGTCAAAGGCGTCAGGGAGGATCACATTCCGCTACATGCCTCGGCGCTGACGCTCGGCACGCTGATCTCCATCGTGCCGGTCATGGCAGTGATGTTCTCCATGTACAAGGGCCTCGGCGCGCGCGAGGAGGACATCAAGCTGATGTTGCTCGAGTGGATGGAGCAGATGCCCGTGGAATTTCAGGATTTTGTCTTGCAGATGCTCGACCTGTACGCCCAGACCAACTTCGCGGCATTGGGCGGCATTTTCCTGGCGGTGGTGCTGGTCATTGTTATCCGGATGCTCGCGGGTATCGAAGCGGCCTTCAACCGCGTGTGGTACATCACCACCTCGCGCAACATCCTCCGCAAGATCAGCAACTACATCAGCGTGCTGGTGGTTGTTCCGATCCTCGTGATCGCCGCCAGTGCGGTGAGCGCGGTGGTGGACGCCTTCCTCAAGGAGCAATGGGAATCGGTGGCTTTCATTTACCGGGGCCTTCTGCGTCTCGGCCCCTTGCTTGCGGTCTGGCTGGCGTTCAGCTTCCTGTACATGTTCATTCCCAACACGCGCGTCAAGCTGGGCGCCGGTCTGATCAGCGGATTCGTCGGCGCGGTGATGTGGATGATCTGGCAGACGATCTTCATCCAGTTCCAGTTCGGCGTCGCGCGGTACAATGCCATCTACGGCACGTTTGCGACGGTCCCGATCTTCCTGGCCTGGCTGTATGTGAGCTGGATCATCGTGTTGCTCGGCGCGGAGGTCGCGTTTGCGGTGCAGAACTCATCGACGTACAAGCTCGAGCGCGCCGCGTCCGGCGCGAGCGCGCGATCCAAGTTGATGCTCGCGGTCGGCGTAATTCGTCGCGCGGGCGAAGTGCTCAAGTCGGGCGGCGAGGTGTTTGATCTGAGCGAATACGCCCGCGAGAAACAGGTCTCCATCCGATTGGTCAACGAGGTCGTGCGCCTGCTGGGTGAGGCCGGGTTGATCGCGGCGCTGGCGGAGCGGCCGGGCTGTTACGTATTAATGAAGACGCCGGAAGCGATCCCGTTGAAGGAGGTCGTGGATGTGGTTCTGCAGGAGGGCTCGGGCCCCGAGGATCTTGGACTCGATCACCTGGACGCCACGGTCCAGCGGGTGCTGGCCGATCTGGACGCCGGACTCGAAAAGAGTTTGGACCATCTGACCGTAAAGGACCTGCTCAAGGTTCCGGCGAAAGGATGATTCCGGCCGGGTTTCCCGCCTGCCGAAACGGCGAACCGGTGTGGAGGCTATCGATGGCGGGCAGGCAATGATTGGAAATCGCGCCTCCGAAAACTTCCAATGATTGGATAAAGGTGAACGTGTCGACTCGTATTGATTTTGAAGCGGCGTTGAATGGGGAACAGTTGGCGGCGGTGACCGCGCCGGACGGCGCGTCGCTGGTGATCGCGGCGGCGGGCACCGGCAAGACGCGTACGCTGGTCTATCGCGTGGCGTACCTGGTGGAGCAGGGGATCGATCCCCAGCGCATTCTCCTGCTCACGTTCACCAACAAGGCCGCGCGCGAGATGCTGGAACGCGCGCGCGATCTCGTCGGGAGTTCGGTGAGCGGCTTGTGGGGCGGCACGTTCCACCACATGGCCAACCGGCTGTTGCGCCGCCATGCCGAGGCGCTCGGATATCAGAGCGACTACACCATCCTGGATCAGGACGACGCACGCAGTCTCGTGAAGCAGTGCATCGACGCGTTCGGCCTCAAGACCAAGCATTTCCCCAAGCCCGACGTGCTGTTGAGCCTGTTCGGCCTCGCCGACAGCATCGAGAAGCCGGTCGAGGAACTGGCGCAGGAGCGATTCGAGCATACGCCGGTGGAGGTCAGCGACATCCTACGCGTGCATCGCAAGTATCAGTCGCGGAAGCGTGAGCTCAATTCAATGGATTTCGATGATTTGCTGGTCAACGGGCTGAAGCTGTTCCGGGATCATCCTGACCTGCTGGCGCGGTATCGCGAACGCTTCCAGCACACGCTGGTGGACGAGTATCAGGACACCAATCCGATCCAGGCGGAGTGGGTGGACATGATTGCCGGGGCCGACGGCAACATCATGGCCGTCGGCGACGATTTCCAGTCGATCTATTCGTGGCGCGGCGCCGATTTCAAGAACATCATCACCTTCCCGAACCGCTATCCGAACGCGCGAGTCTACAAGCTTGAGACCAATTACCGCAGTGTGCCGGAGATCCTGAGCGTGGCCAATGCCTGTATCGCGGGTAATCCGGAACAGTTCCAGAAGACGCTGCGGCCGGTGCGCGAGGAATATCGCAAACCGACGGTGCTGGCGATGCGCGACGGGCGGGAACAGGCGCGCGCGGTGATCGAGCAGATCCGCACGTTGCGCGCGGAAGGCTACAAGATGAGCGACATGGCGATCCTGTACCGAGCCCATTTCCAGTCGCTGGAGATCCAGTTGGAACTGACGGATCAGCGGATGCCGTACTTGATCACGTCGGGTGTGCGTTTCTTCGAGCAGGCGCACATCAAGGACGTATGTGCGCTGGTCCGGCTGTTTTCGAATGCGTCGGATGAGCTGGCGTTCTGGCGCCTGCTCGGCATGTGGCCGCGTGTCGGTCAGAAGACGGCGGCGTCCATCTGGAAGAAGCTCGGCGGGCGCTGCGACCTTCGCAAGGAGGCGACGCGCAAACAGTTTGCAGGTGTTCTGCCGGCGGCGGCGCGCGAAGCGTGGTCGGCCATCGAGCCGATCTGCGCGTCGTACGTGGCGGATGATCTGGCGTCGGATCCCGGCGAGATCATTCACCGCTTCGTGAAGGGCTTCTATGACGTGTACGCGCGGGAGACGTTCGACAATTACGAGCGCCGGATCGAGGATATCGAGGAGTTGATTAACTACACGACGAACTTCGAGACGGTGGAGGCGTTCATCGCGGATATCGCCCTGCAAACCAATCTGGACACCGAGGACGAGCAGATCGCGGTGCCGCAGGAGGAGTACATTCGGCTGAGCACCATTCACCAGGCCAAGGGTCTTGAATGGAAAGTCGTTTTCATTTTGTGGCTGGCCGACGGCCTGTTTCCCTCGGCTCGATCGATGGCGGAACACGCGGGGGAGTCGGAGGAGCGGCGCCTGTTCTACGTAGCCGTGACGCGGGCGAAAGACGATCTGTATCTGTGCGTGCCGCGCCTGCGCCAGACCAAGGACGGCGGTTTGACCTATTATTCACCATCCCGCTTCATCCGGGAAATTCCGCCGGAGCTTGTGCGGAAGCGGGAGATGTGTCTATTCTAGGGTTGCGATGAAGAGCCTGCCCAAGTCCAGCGACGGAGGTGTGCGTTGCTAGCCAAAGTATTCTCCGGCGCCGTGTACGGCGTGGACGCGTACCAGGTGGAGATCGAGGTTAACGCGGGCGGGGGACTTCCGGACGTCATCATCGTGGGTTTGCCGGACGCCGCGGTCAAGGAGAGCAAGGATCGGGTGGACACGGCCCTCCGCAATTCCGGTTTCGAACCGCCCGACGGCCGCACGACGATCAATCTCGCGCCCGCCGATATCAAGAAGGAGGGGCCCAGCTTTGATCTACCGATCGCGCTGGGCATGCTGGCCGCCCTGCACGAAATCACGCCCGAGCGTCTTGAGCGGTTCTGTATTGTGGGCGAACTGGCGCTAAGCGGCGCGGTGCGCCGGGTGAAGGGTGTGTTGCCGATTGCGTTGAGCGCGCGGGAACGGGGCGTGACCGGCATGCTGGTGCCGTACGATAACGCGGAGGAGGCGGCGGTCGTGGACGGTCTGAAGGTGTATCCCGTGGACACGCTGCGGCAGGCGGCGGATTTCCTCGCCGGCCGCCTGGAGCTGGAGTCGCGCCATCTGGACATGGAGGAATTGTTCGAGCATCACGACGAGTACGAGGAGGATTTCTCCGACGTCAAAGGGCAGGAGTACGCGAAGCGGGCGCTGGAGGTGGCGGTGGCGGGCGGACACAACCTGCTGGCGATCGGGCCGCCGGGCACCGGCAAGACGATGCTGGCCAAGCGCGTGCCCTCGATTCTGCCGCCGATGACGTTGGACGAAGCGCTGAGCGCCACAAAGATACACAGCATTGCCGGTACGCTGCCGGCGCATCATGCCCTGCTGGTTCGGCGGCCGTTCCGTTCCCCCCATCACACCATTTCCGATGCGGGTTTGCTGGGCGGCGGTTCATATCCGGCGCCGGGCGAGGTGAGTCTGGCGCATCGCGGCGTGCTGTTCCTCGACGAGCTTCCGGAGTTTCATCGGAATGTTCTCGAGGTCTTGCGCCAGCCGTTGGAGGACGGCCGGGTGACGATTTCGCGGGCGGCCATGAGTGTGACGTTTCCTTCTCAGTTCATGCTGGTAGCGGCTATGAATCCGTGTCCGTGCGGGTATTATGGCGATCCGAAGAATGAGTGCCGCTGCACGCCGTTGCAGATCCAGCGCTATCACAACAAGATTTCCGGACCGTTGCTCGACCGCATCGATATTCATCTGGAAGTGCCGGCCGTTCGGTATCAGGAGTTGACGGCGACGGAGCGGGGGGAGACCTCAGCGGCTATTCGTGAGCGCGTGATGGCGGCCCGCCGGATCCAGCAGGAGCGGTTCAGGGATCAGGCGCAGGTCCACTGCAACGCCGACATGCGTTCCCGGGATCTGACGCGCTATGCGAAGCTGGAGGCCGAGGCGGCCGACTTGTTGAAGATGGCGATCACGGAGTTGAACTTCAGCGCCCGGGCGTATGACCGCATCCTGAAGGTGGCCCGCACGGTCGCCGATCTGGATGGTGGGCCGGAGGTCATCCGAACCCCGCACATCTCGGAAGCGATTCAGTACCGGACCCTGGACCGCCAGAAGTGGGCGTGAGGGAGAATGGTTTATGGTTTATGGTTGATGAGAAGTCAGATTTCCCATCAACCATTAACCGCTCTTACCGTGGTTCGGCGAGGTAGATGAGGGATTTGCCTTCCTCGACGGATTGCCAGACGATGCGGCCGCCGGCGGTGCGGGGGTTGCGATCCTCCGCCTCATTCTCGGTCAACCGGATCGGATCGGGGCCGCCGGTCCAGGCAAAGATTTCCGCGTCCATATTGTCGGCATAGCCCATCCAGGTAATCACGCCGTCGCGGATGTCGGGGTTCACGTCGTCGTAGTTGTTATTGGTCAGTCGGATGGTCTGGTTCCCGTCGTAGTAGAATATTTCGAAGTCGTTGCCGTCAAAGCCCTGCCAGACGACCTGCCCGTTCCAGACACGCGGGTTGATGTCGTCTTCGATATTGTCGCTCAGCTTGGTAATGACGCCGTCATTCCACATGAAAATGTCGGAGCTGATCGATTGATAGCTTTCCCAGGCGATGACGCCGTCCCATATCTGGGGTGACACGCAATCGTAGTTGTTGCTGGTGATCTGGGTGATTTCTCCGCGGTTGTGGTCGTACAGGAATATCTCGTAATCGTTGCCGTCCCATCCGTACCAGGCGACCTGATTGTTGTGCGCGCGCGGGGCCATGTCGTAGTAGTAGTTGGTCGTCATCTGCATGCGCTGGCCGTCCGCCCAGATCATGATTTCCCAACCGAACGGCCATCCGCGTGCTTTCTGCCAGGAAATGATGTTGCCCCAGAAGCCCGGTCCCAGGTCATTGCGTGTATCCTGCGTGATGCGCGTGGTGCCTTCCTGGGCGTTCCAGTACATGATTTCATTCAGGCCGCTGGGGCGTCGCCGCGGGGAGTGCGCGTCCACTTCGGTGTTGGTGCCGAAGGTGAGATTGGTCCAGTGTTCAAACCATTGCCGCCCGAGGCTGCCCCCGGCGCCATCTCTGTCCGCAAACGCCTCCCAGCGGGCATCGACTTCCTCGGGTTCGCCCTCGCGCCACGGCGGATCGATCAAGACCCAGGATTGATCGCCATCCTGGTCTGTAACTGTGGTTACCCATACTACCGAGTTGCTGTGAACTTGCGGATCATTGTTGCCCGCGTGTACTTCGGTCGCGCCGCGACTGATATTCTGGGTCACGCCATTGGTGTACACGTAGATATCCGTCGCGGTCAGATCGGTCACGGCCCGCCCAAACGCATACCAAGCCACCAAGCCGGTATCGCTGATTACGGGTTGGCGGTTGATCATGCGTTCATCCGCGATCTGTCGCACATTGTACTGTGCTGTGGCGAGGCAGAGGGTCGTCATCCATAGAAGGAGGCCGGCCAGCAACTGCATTTTCAGTCTAAGAAATCCGCTTATCATGAGCACCAAAGCACAACCATCCCAATTTAACATTGGGTTATGGCTGGATTATTTCCCTGCGCTTTTACCGGAATTGCCCGGTGGGCGCAAGGATACATTAAGAAATACCATTACGTAGCCGGGGAGTTCTGGTTGCGCAGGGAACCGGGCTATTCAGGTCGCTGTTCTGCGGCGGCCGCCTGGCGAGCGGCCCGTGCCTCGGCGCGCGCGGCCATGGCGGCGGCTTTTCGGGCTTCTTCTTCCTGCCGCATCTGTTCCAGTTCCTCTTCGGTGGGCATGAACGGCCAGTGGGGCCCCCATCGATGTTCCTCGCTCCAGTAGTGGTAGGGTTTTCGGGTGCGCATGATCGCGTCCACGGTGCGGGGATCCATTTTCTCATCCATGCTCAGACGCATCTGGGTCATGTCGCGGCCCATGCGCTCCAGCGTCTTCATGACGGCATTGACCATGACGCGCTCGTATTCGGTCCGAATGCGAACGATGTTCTCCTCTTTCTCCAGCGTGGCCTCCTCGGAGGTTTTCACCATTTCGTACGCCCACCATGGATTGATCACCGTACCCCAGGCTGTCTCGCGCTCGAGACCTTTCCATTTTACCTTGAGGGCGATTTCGGCGGCGGTTTTCACGTCGTTGACCACGGTGAGCGTATAGGTGGCTGAGCGCGGCGAAGTGGTCAGCAGGATGGTTTCCATCCGGCCGCGCGCCGGTTCGATGAACCCCTTCATGACGATGGCCTGGACGTGATGTCGAAGCTGTTTGGGTACCACGCGCCGGGGATCGGGAAACACGGCCGTGTAGTAGATGGGATGGCCCATGTTTTCGACCAACGGGATGATGTTGCCCTGGAGAATGCCCTCGATGATATCGGTCTGCCGCGCGGCCACTTCCTCCTCGGCGAACAGCACCATGTCGCGTCCCAAAAAGGCCAATGCGGTATTACCCATCGTCCACAGGTTGTCATCGAGTTGATGTTTGAAGTAGCCGTCCCTGTGGAAGCCCGGGGGGCGTTTGCCCAGCGGGAAACCGCCCACGACGTGCGCCACGACATCGGTTACGCGCTCGTCGGAGTTTTTCCGGTACGTGACGATCATGGCGGAAACTTCGCCCAAGCTCAGGGCGGGGGTTTCCGAAATGCCGCGCTGGACGACGGCCTTGAGTTGCTCCAGCAACTCCGGGTCGTCGCCAAAAATGGCTTCGAGGTAGTCTACCGAGAAGGTCGCGTTGGCGGGTTTGGCGCCGATCGTTCCGCCGTTCTGGATGAGGTAGCGGACCTGGGATCGGACATCCCAGGCGATATCTGCCAGTCGGTAGCTTCGGTAGGCCACGAAGCCCGCGCCGGCCAAAGCCACAGCCGTCAAAGCCCATGTGGCGCGCCGCACTATAATCCAGCGTTTCTCGGAAGGCACGCGTCTTCTCCGTTGATCTCGAGTGACAATGAGCGAACCTACCCTTGAAAAGCGGGAGATTCAAGGTTTTTTTCGGCTTGGCGCTCCGCCTTCGTGCCGCGGCGCGACACGGAAGTGAGCCGCCAAATTAGACTTGCGGCAAACGCTTGAATATGCGCCAGATTAC
>CAYRPR010000049.1:0-2643 GCA_964425945.1 uncultured Verrucomicrobiota bacterium
GAGCCGGCCGGGACCACCTCAATGCCGTTGACAAAAGCCAGATTCTTGGACGGAACCAGACGGATCTGCAGGCCGTTGCCGTTGACGGCGACCTGGAACTCCCGGCTCACCGCACGGAAACGCCCGCCCGCCGCCTGGAACACATCGAAGTTGCTCTGCACGCGCGCGCCTTCGATGTCAATGTGGAAGCGGATGGTGCCGGATCGGCGCGAGTAGAAATCGGCGAAGTGCAGTCGGACCAGGTAATTGCCGGGCGCGATATCGGTCAGGTTGTAGTTCACCTGTCCGCCGGTGCGCATGACGCGGATGGTCCGCCACACAGGTTGCGGGATATCGCCCGCATTCCGGATCGTGCGCGACGTGCTTCGCGTGGCGGACCGGCCCGTGACCCCCCGATCCTTCTCCCAACCGCCCGTTACATTGTTGCCGCCGCTGTTGATCTTGACCACGGAGCCGGAACCGCCGCCACCGCCCGCCTGAGTCCATTTCAGCGTGATGTTGCCGGAAGCGCCGTTGTATCCGTCCACGGCTATGCGATACACGGTACCGGCCACGCCGTTGAAGGTTACGCGGCTCTGCAATCCGCCGCCTGCGTCGTCGTTCGCGGCGACGGAGGACAGACCGCCGACCGACCCACCCGTGTAAACCGCCAGCAGGGTGTCGTAATTGCTGCCGAACGTATCGATGGTGACCTGCCCGTCACCCGGGGCCGTCCAGCGCCACCAGACGGACCGGCCGCCGGAATTCCCCGCATGGTTCGGCTCGCCGGATTGCTTGGTCGCTCCGACATTGGAACCGTTGACCTGGCCGCTTCCGCCCGAGATCACGGTCGCATTGCCGAAATCATCATTCCCCGGCCCCGAACTCGAGGACGGATCCAGCCAATCGGAAATGAACGGGTAGGAAACATCAAAACGTCCATACTCGTCGGGCCATGACTGGTTCCGGCAGGAGGAACTGCCGCCCCACAACTGCCCGATCACCTGCCGGGACATGTTGAACAGCGGACTGCCGCTGCTGCCCGGCTCCGTGACGCCCGAAGACCAGACCACGCGCCAGTAATTGCCCGGCTGACCGGTAATCGTTCCCAAGCTGATCCGCTTGTAATGGCCGTCCGGATGATGAATGCCCCGGATATTGGAGGATATCCCCGGATGCGCGGCCGACCACCCCACGTAGGTCACCCCGCCCGGCGTCGCATTACGGATGCGCAACAGCGCGAAGTCGCTGCCCGCGGAACGGCTCTTGCCCACCAGAAAGTCGGCGCCGCCGCCCGTGCGCGGAACCGACGCCGGATTGGGCGCCGAGCCGTTACAGGTCGAGGTCTGGTAGAACCAGTAGTACTCGGTGGAACTCGCCTCGCTCTGGTTCCGCACGCAATGATGCGCGGTCAGAAAATAATTGATGAAATCATTGGCGGTGTTGTTGAGCAGAGTGCCCGTGCACCACAGAAAGCCCGACTGCCCGATCGAGCCGATGCCCGCCACCCCGTTGCCGGCATTCCGCCAGTTGGCGTCGGCGCAGGTAATATCGTTGTGACAATTGCCCACCTTCGCGATGGGGTTCAGATCGGAAAGCGGCACATTCATGTGCGCGATGCGGGCGATGTCGAAGGACACCGTGTCCTCATCCACATGCGCCGGCACACGACACTCCAGCACGGCCGCCTCGGAGAAGATCGTGCCCGTCCAGAAACTGTCGCCTGACGCGAGAATGTCTTTCTCGGTGTAGGGTCCGACCCGCTCATCCGGGTTCGACACGCTGACCGCGATGAGGGATGCGCCTTTCGGCAGTTGGACGTTTTCCAGATTGATGCGAATACCTTCGGCATTTTCCGACTGCACCATCACGGCCCACACCTTCGACGCGTCGCGCATGGCCGACCAGCGGGCGCCGGCTCGTTGCGACACCCCGTAGACCTGGGGCAGGTCGCGGAGAATGCCGATCCGAAGAGCGCCCTTCTCAACGGAGTCCGGATCAAGCCCGTCGAACTCCTCCGGCTCGGGCGCTTCGAGGAAGACCACGTCCGATACGTCCGCCGCCTCTTCGAAGACGTACGAGCGGGCCGCTGTCTTCACGCCGAGTTTGGATGCCTCCACCGGCTTCGTGATGGCATAGTGTTCCTGCGCCGCACCCGTCGCGTGGGCGGGAAACGCGAAGAGGAGAACGGACAGAACAAGGCCGGATGCCGCCCGACATGCCCATCGCTGATGAATGGAACCGAAAAACCTCACAAGGCACAAACATACACCCGCCACGGCCACGAAATCAAGCGGCGATCCTCCCCTTTTTACCTACCGCCGAACCGGCACAAACATGACATCCAACGACGTGCGGCCCGCCGTATCACGGCCGTACCGGAAAAAGCGCCACAGGAAACGGGTCTCGTGCGCCCCGTCCGGCGACCGGTCGTAGGTGATGAACGGAAAGGCGTCCACTTCCACGCGCCCATCGGTTCGACGGTAATCCCACGCCTTCCAGAGCAGTCGGCGGCGCACGCTTTCGGACGACCCCGTTTCAATCGATCGTGAACGGTACACGCCCAGCAAGGCCGAGGTCTCCCTGCCCATCTCGCCTGTGTGCGGCCGTTCCGTGCGTTCATCACGCCAAACAGGAATGAGGCGTCGCGCATCGCATGTCTCC
>CAYRPR010000049.1:2653-9380 GCA_964425945.1 uncultured Verrucomicrobiota bacterium
GCCACGAGGAGTACGTTCCGCACCGTCCGCTCCGTTTTGACAAGCGGTGATGTCGCGTGCGCCTGCCTTCGTACCGTCCGCTCGTAACGATAGAGCGGCCAGAATCTGCTCCCGTATTCATCGGCCTTCCGCCATCGTCGACCGACGATCGCGTAGTGAGTATCGTGGTGGCCCGTTTCGCGATGCGTTTTGGTCCGATACAACGGCCAGACCCAATGCCCTTCATGATCGCCGGTGTAGCGGCCCGCGAGCCCCGCGGCGTAGTAGGTCATGGCGTCCGGCACATCTTTTTCATAGCCGTACACCGGCGTGTACAGCTTGCGTATCCCTTCATAATAATAGAATGGGATCCAATGACCTTTACGCTCCTCGCGCGGCACGCCGGTCTGGCGGTGATACAGGCCGGCGCCGGCCCAGAAGTCGGTGCGGCCGCCTTCGCGCGACATCGCGCTCAACAACGGAGGGACCACCCGGACATCGCGTTCCCCCTCCCTCCACGCGGCGTACACCGGCGACAGGAATCGACTGGACGCATTATCCTTCATGTAAAGGGGCAGGACGTGATGTTTCACACCGTTGGTAGTTTGCGAATAGCGGATCAGCGGGGCCAACGCCCAGAAATTCGTCTCGTTCGGACAACGATCGTACCACGTCAACAGCGGGTATATATCCCAGCGGCGGCGGCCGTCCGCCTGCGTGATCCAGCCGCCAAGCGGCGTCGCGAAGAACAACCGGTCCGGCGTCCGATGCCGATAGTACAACGGCGCGATATGATCGCGCTGTACGTCCGCCGCGCGCGTCCGTCCCGCCACGCCCGCCAATGCATACCACGAATTCGTCTCGGGGCCCCGCTCACCCCACGTCGCGACCGGCGGCACCAGCCAGCGCGTGACGTCGCCGTCCCGCACCTGTGCGTAGGGCAATGTCACAAAGGAAGAACCGTTCCCGCGCGTTTCGCGGTAGAAAAGCGGAAGCACATATCGACCCGACGCATGCGGCTCGTGCTTGTCCCGCCACCAGCCCGACATCGGCCACAGGCCGTATCCGCCCACGCGACGGGCGTTTTCGTATTCCCCGTAAATCGGCCAGGCGCGGCGGACCTTCTTGTCGCCCCAGTCGCTCACCCGGACAAGCGGCCACGGCGCGTACAAGCTGTAGCGCTCGCCCTCGCGATAATAGGAATAGAAAGGCAGTACGCCGTGATAACCGCTCCCTGTTTCCGCGTACGGCTGGTCAAAGCGCCAATAGAGCGGGAATGCCACGCGATGATCCTTGCCCCAGAAGAACGGGAAAACCCAATCCGCCTTGTCTCCGGCATTGAACTCGCTCAACGGATAAAGAATCCGGACCCGCCGTTGCCGTTCCGTGTTCACCGCGAAGAGCGGACGCACCGCGAAATCATCGTCCGCCACCTTGACTACCGGCCCCAGCAAATGCATCGTCCCGTCCTTCATATAGAGGACCGGCCACAGATTCACCCGGTCTCCCACATCCGCCCACACGCCCACCCCCACCATCAACCCCATCAGCACCAATAAACATTTTGCCTTCATTGCACCGTCTCCTTTTATCTCCGTCCCTTATGCAATTGGCGTGCCAAATCGGAATCGTGGATATTTCGGATCGTGCCGTCGTTGTCGTATACATATTATGTATAAATATATACACAGAACGTATACACTGTAATGAAATAATGTACCTGTCCCTAACGCAGGGTGGGATATGGATCAGGCGGGAGCGCCTGACCTATTCCTCAAAATACACGCCGATCCGGTAGTAGATGCGGGAGTCGTCGTCGGGCCATTCGTTGGTGACCACGTTGGGGTCGGGCCAGGCGGACGGCAGGTCCGTGAAGAGCGGTGTCAGAGGCGACAACAGATTGGTCGTCCAATATACATTATATAAGCGACCGGACAGCGACGTGCCCATCCACTTGATGACATGAAGGTCGGGACTGGATTCCGGATCGCGCTCCAATTCCAATCCGGACGCCGAATCCGTCGGGTCGGTTCCCGCGATATACTCCTCCCACGCATCCAGGCCATCCTCGTCGGTATCGCTCATGGCCGCCGCTTCATAATCCTCCGTGCCGGGATAGTTGTCCTCCAGCCAGACCTGCGGAACGGCCTCCGGCGAGTTGGTGGTCAGCACCTCCGTGAACGTCGCATGGATCGCTCCGTCCGCCGTCACGTTGGTCCAGGTGAACACATGCACCGTGCTCGCATTCCCAAAAAGCACGTCGATGGAAACCGCGTTCGTCGTAATGGCCGCGATCCGGTAGAGATTGGAGGCGGTTACGGTGAAGGCCTGCTGTCCGCCATCCGCCACGGGCACGCCGCCCGCCGGATCGATCCAACCGTGCAGTCCGGCCGTGGCCGTTATCGTATGGCCGCCCGACGTCGTCGTGACGGACTGGGTCGTCGAGTGGCCGCTCATGCAGTCCACCGCGTCGACCGCGCGGACGCGGAAATAGTATGTCGTGTCCGCCGTCAGGCCGGTCACCACCTGGCTCGTCCCGGCGACGGTTCGATTGGAATAACCCGGCAGATACGCATCGACGCCGGAGGGCGGATTGGTCCACGACAGGTTGTCGAACGCCGGACGCACGGCGCCGCTGTTGGTCACCATGATCGTGAAATCGCCCGACACGCCGATGCCCGACACCTTGGTCGTGACCACCGACGTGGTGATCGGAACGGCGGAAGCCACCTTCATGTTACTCACGAAGATATCGAACGTGCCGCCGTTCCCGGCGAATTTCTGTTCGCATACGATCGATATCTCGTCCACGCCGCCGCTGATGGTGTCGGAAACAAAATAGGAGTCCGCTTCGTTGCGGACGCAAATCGCCTCCGAGCCATTCACTGTCTGGTCGATCCGCGCCTTGTACCCCGTCCACACCACGACGTTGTTCGTACATGTGCGCGTCAGATAACTGCTCGATATGCCGCCGCCGATACTCGAAAAGTCCTCGAGTCCGCCGGCGCCGGCCCCTTCGACCGCAAAGGCGGGGCTCGCGCTTGCATCCAACCGGTACGTGTCCGCGCCCGCCAGCGCGTCCCATGAGGCGAGAAACTCCGCGGCGCCGATGTTCGAAGCCGACAATCCGCCGGGCGCGTTCGTGAAACAGCCGGGCCCCTCGACATCGAACAGATTGGAATCGCCGGTGATCGCACCGCTGTCCGCGCGCAGGATCATCTGCATCGCGATCTGATTCACCGTGATCGGCCCCGACCACACGCCGTCGGTAAACGAGGCCGTCACGGACGGCGAGATGGAAACCGTGTCCTGCGCCATCAGCCGGATGTTGGGATAGCGATCGGACGAACCGGGCGACGGCGTCGTCCCGCTCCAGTTCAGCGGATCGCCGTCGTTGCTGTCGCTGCGGAAATAGATCGAACGGCCCGCGGCGCCCGTGGAATAGCGCACCTCGCCGTCCGTGGACCACGTGCTGTTGTTGTGACTGAAATCGATCAGCAGGTTATCAACGCCATTGTAACCGAACGGCGCGTTGAACGGGAACCAGATCCAGCCGGTTGAAAACACCGTAACATCATCTTGGAACACCGTCGTCCATCCACTGGCCGGGCCTTCCCAGGCGGCCGGCGCATGCGCGTTCATGGCCGTGTGCTTGATGCGTATCGTCCAATTGCCCAGCGTCTGGCCGGGGACGGCCGACACATTGAGCGCCAATCCATCGAGCGTCGCGGCGCCGCCCAGGTCGCTCTGCAGGTAGATGACTTGCGTACGGGCGTCCTCATAATAGGTGCTCATGGGATAGTTCCACGTCGTACTCGCGGTTCCCACCTCGCCGGTCGCCGATACCCGGCCGCTCAAGGTCGCCGTGCCGGAGAACGCCGTGACGGTCTCGCCCAACGCATCCTGCGCCGTCAGCGTGACCCCAAACGGCGTGCCGTTCTGCTGGGGCGAGAGGATCGTGCTCCACGCAAATTGACTGGCCGGCCGCGCCGTCAACGAGGCCGCGCGGGTCTGCGCCACGCCCGACGTGTGATTCGTGAAGACCACATCCCCGCCGTGCGCGCCGCTCGACAGCGAGTCGGCCGACGCGTTGACGGTGAGGGTCACGGTGTCCGACGCGCCGGCGTTCAGCGTGCCGTTGGTCTTCGACAGATCCAACCAGGTCAGTCCGGCGCCTTTGGCCGCCGCCCAGTTCAACGACGAGGCCCCGCTGTTGGTCAGCACGTACACGATCTGCGACGGGGCGAACGGACCGCCCTGCGGTCCGGCCGTTACGAAACCACCGCCCGGCAAAATGTCCAGATCATCCGCAGGCCCCGTGTCAAACCCGCGGATGATCAGCGCGTACGCCTGACTGCCGCCCGACGGCACCGTGCGGCCGGCGACGCGCACGGTATAATCACCCGTTTCGTCCGGTGTGAATTCAATCTGCTCGACGTTGTTCGTCGCATCCGGACTGGACCGACCGTTCGCATACAGGATCCCGCCCGACGGCTTGCGAATGGTGAGGTCGAGGTCGTTGACGAGTTTCTTGCCGGACCCCGTGGCGGCCCAGTAATCCGAGTAGGTCATGGTCACGATGAACTTGTTGGTTGTGGTCGCGGTCACCGCGATGACAAAGGAATTGGTCGCGCCCGTGGTCAGGCTGTTGGTATCATGCAGGTGCAGGAAATGTCCGGCCTGCAGGATCAGGGTGCCGGCGAGATTGACATGACCGAATCCCTGCACGTTGTTGGGCCGGCCATAGGGAATCTCCTGCGTCGATCCCGTGCCGTACTGGCCCGGGGCCATGTCGCGCGCGCCGTTGATCATGAGCCCTTTGATCAGGGCCGCGCTGGGATTGGCGATGCCCGCCTGCTCCACCAGCCATTGCCGGACCAGGCCCGCCGCGCCCGCCGTCAGCGGCGTCGCCATGCTCGTACCGCCCATATAAATGTAGTTGGTGTTGCCGGAGACCGTGCCCCAACCGGTGTCCGACGAACGGCGCGAACGCGTCGAGATGATATCCGAACCCGGCGCGACGAGGTCGGGCTTGATGCGCCCATCCGTGCAGGGACCGCGACTGGAAAATGCCACCATGCCTTGCGGCTCGTCGGGACGCGACGGATAGTCCGACCGGACCGGGTCTGAGGGATAATCGGACGGCCACAACTCGATGCCGTATCGATACGTTGAATAGCCGCCGCTGAGCCGGTAGTTCTCCGACGCGCCCACGCTCAAGCAGTTCTTCGCGGTCGCCGGCGATCCGACCGAACCGAGATCAATAATGCCGTTGCTGTTGGCATCGGTACCCGAGTTGCCCGCCGCCACGAGCACGAGCATCGTCTTGTTGCTCCACACATACATGTCCAGGTTGCGGGAATCCGTGTGGTAGTCGCCATTGTCGTCGTAACCCCAACTGTCGGAATGAATGCGCGCGCCGTTCTGATACGCCTGCCGGAACAGATCGTTCAGGTTGAGCGGAATACCGTTCAGATTCGCCCCCGCGCCCTGGAACACCAGGTGCGCCTCATACGCCACCCCTTTGTACAGACCGCCCGACATGAATCCACTGCCCAGTACGGATCCGGCGACATGGGTGCCGTGGCCGTCCGTGTCGATGATACCGCCTCCGGACAGCGTGATCAACGTCGCGCGATTCGTGAAATCCTGATGGAGCGTGTTCACATTCCCGCTGTCGAGGCCCGTGTCGCACACCGCAATGGTCTGGCCCGCGCCGGTCAGACCCAGCGCGCTCCAGACGTTGGTGACCCCCATCTTGTTGTCGCGCACGGCGATGTTGTTCCACAGTCGCGGCTTCAGATAAGGCTCAACCCACTCCACCTCGCCCCAGTTCGTGACTTCCTCCAGCGCGGTGGCGGTCAGCGCCGCGCGGACCAGGCCACGATCCGTCATCGGCCCGGCGAGCAGAACGGAACAGCCCGGCAATTTGGAGATGGCTTCCGCAATACGCGCGGTATCCTCCGGATGGAACACGATCACGTTCACGTCCTTCGTTCCGGGGATGCCCTTGGTCAACGCCGCGCGCACGCTCCGGGATCGCTTGTATTCCGGGCGGTATTCGCCGATCCAGTACACGTCCGCCATCATACTGATCCGCGTCATCGTTTCCGGCGTCGCCTCGATCAGGAATGCGTTCTCCGGCATGTAGCCGTGCAGGATCGCGCCGGCTTCCATCATCTCCTTTTTCCACGCCTCGCGGATCACGCCGTTGAACTGCACCAGCCACGGACGCGTGCCGGTCGCCGTCGCGCGCTGTTCCGCCGCCCAGGCCACGCGGCGCAGTTCGCGCGCTGCGACTTGCTGTTCGGCGGCGGATGTATCCAGACGTCCCCTGTCCAGCCACAACGGCTCCGCCGCCATCACGCCGATCGCTGAAACCGTAAGCCACAGGAATAGCGCCCCGCGGTAAATCGATTGATGAGACAATTGGATGGACACCGGGAGAAACAAGCGACGAGAATTCTTCATGATGAAAAAAATACCCGGCACGCGCAATGAAGGCAAGGACCCGTTGAAATAGAGCGCTTCATGTTTGAACAGAATGTATCGCACCGACAACACCGACCGCGCGTTCGCCCGTATTCCCGCGCTCATTCATCCAACGACAGGATTCTCCCGGGGAAACCACTAAGCAATGACCGGGGCGATCCGGGTGGCCGGGGACGCATTGGCAAGGCGCTACGGCTGCATCGCGCGCAGGCGGTAATACGATCGCTCGTGGACATCGGTCACCATCTCATTCGTG
>CAYRPR010000050.1:0-9330 GCA_964425945.1 uncultured Verrucomicrobiota bacterium
GCCATGGATTTCGTCAACCCGATGACCCCCGCCTTGGACGCCGCATAGTTGCACTGTCCGGCGTTGCCGATCAATCCAATAATCGAGGCGACGCTCACAATGGAGCCCGACCGCTGTTTCATCATGTACCGGGCCGCGGCCTTGGAAAACAGGAACGTCCCCTTCAAATTGATGTCGATGACCGCGTCCCAGTCCGCCTCGGACATGCGGGCCAGCAGGCCGTCCTTGGTGATGCCGGCGTTATTGACCAGCACATCGATCTTGCCGAACGCCTTAGCGGCTGCGTCCGTTGCCTGCTGAACGTCCTCGGCCTTCGACACGTCCACGCTGAAACATTCCACGCGGCGCCCGAGATCCCCGGCCTTCTGCGCCGTTTCGGACAGCCAGTCCGCGTTCAGATCGCACAGCGCCAAGTCGGCCCCCTGCTCCGCGAGCGTGACGGCGATCGCCTGGCCGATGCCACGCGCCGCTCCCGTCACCAATGCCACTTTCCCGTCAAATTGCCCCATGACACAACCCTTCTTCCATTTACTGCAATTGGCCGATCGCCGCCTCCAACCCCGAGTTGTCCTGTATGTTATGAATGGCGGCCTGCTTGTCAATACGCTTCACAAGCCCCGACAGCACTTTACCGGGCCCGCACTCCACGTAGGTGTCGATCCCCCGCCCCTGCATCCACCGGATATCCTCGACCCAGCGCACGGAATGGGTGACCTGCTCGACCATCCGCTGGCGGATCTCGTCCACGGACTCGAACGGCCGGCCCAATACGTTCGATACCACCGGAATCTGCGGCGCCGAGAGCGTCACGGTGTTGAGAAATTCGCCCAGGTGCCGCGACGCCTCGGCCATGAGCCGGGAATGGAACGCCCCGGCCACATTCAGCGGGATGGCCCGCTTGGCGCCGGCCGCCTTGGCCAGCGATTCCACCTCGCCGACCTTGTCCTTCGTACCCGACAACACGGTCTGCTCCGGCGAATTCAGGTTGGCGATCTGCCAACCCGTCTGGTCGCAGATCCCCTGCAACGCGTCGGCGGAGAGCCCGATCACGCTGACCATGCCGCCGGGCACCTGCTGACAGGCCTGCTGCATGAAACGACCGCGCGCCTCCAGCACGCGCAACGCGTCCTCGTACGAGACCACACCCGCGACATGCAGGGCGGCCCACTCCCCGGAACTCAATCCGGCCACCGCCTCGACCGTCCGATTCGGCGCGCGCTCCTTGAACGCCGCATACGCCGCGATGCTGACGACAAAAATGGCCGGCTGGGCGTGATCGGAACGAGTCAGTTCCTCGTCCGGCCCCTCGAAACAAATCCGGGCGAGGTCGTACCCGAGCACCGCGCCGGCCCGGTCAAACAGTTCCTTGCAGGCCGGAATGTTCGCGGCCAGATCCTTGCCCATGCCGACCGCCTGCGCGCCCTGGCCGGGAAACAATATCGCTAGCTTATTCATCTCGCTATCCCCACGACTCCAGTGTTCGGTGTTCAGTGTTCAGTCCGGTCTCTGACCGTGGTCAGAGTTTTCAGCCATGTGAAAGCCGCAGGAGCAGACTCTTTGGACTGCCCCGCACGTGCGGGGCAGTCAGCCCCTCAAGCGCCCGGTTTCACAGACAAGGAAAAAGTTCCAATGATTGGAAATACGCTATACGAAAAGTTCCAACGATTGGAAAGTCTCCGCCTGAACACTGAACACTCTCTTCTACCACTCGACCACGGTGGCGGCCCACGTGAAACCGCCGCCGAACACGACCATCAGAACCAGATCGCCGCGTTTGACGCGGCCCGCGCGCACGGCTTCGTCGAGCGCGATGATGACGGACGCGGCCGACGTGTTGCCGTACCGGTCCACGTTGAGAAAGAATTTGTCCATGGGCGCATGGATGCGCTGGCTGATGGCCTGAATGATGCGGGCATTGGCCTGATGCGGGATGATGCACGCGATGTCGTCCACGGAGACGCCGGCGCGATCCAGCGCGTCCATCGAGGCCCTGGCCATGTGCGTGACGGCGTGTTTGAAGACTTCCTTGCCGGCCATCTTGAGATAGTGCATGCGGTTCTTGACCGTCTCTTCCGAGGGCGGATGGCGACTGCCGCCGCCCGGCACGTTCAGCAACTCGCTGAGCGAGCCATCCGAGGCCAGTACCGAGGACAGGATCCCGCGCGATCCGTTCCGGTGTTGCAGAATCGCCGCGCCCGCGCCATCGCCGAACAGCACGCAGGTCGAACGATCCTGCCAGTCGAGGATACAGCTCATCTTCTCCGACCCGATCACCAGCGCCGTGTCCACGGTCCCGTTGGCTACGAATTGCCGGCCGACCTCCAGGGCGTAGAGAAACCCCGAGCAGGCGGCGGACAGGTCCAGGCAGAAGGCGCCCTTGGCCCCGATCTGGTCCTGCACGAAACAGCCGGTGTTCGGAAACACCATGTCGGGCGTACAGGTCCCGACCACGATCATGCCGATCTCCTCGGGCTTGATCCGGCCGGCCTCCATCGCGCGACGAGCCGCGGCCGACGCCATGTGCGAAGCGGCCTCGTCCGCGCGCGCGATGCGGCGCTCGCGCATGCCCGTGCGGGTATAGATCCACTCGTCCGTCGTATCGACGATCTGCTCCAATTCCGCGTTGGTCAGCACGCGGTCGGGCAGATACGAACCCGTTGCCACGATCGACACGGGGCGAATCGACTTATTCGATGATGCGGCGTTTGCGGTCATGCGGCGGTTCCAAACTGCTGCACCTGATCTTCGATGACGTGATTGATGTCCTGCTTGACCCACTCGGCCGACACGCGGATGGCGTTGCGCACGGCGACATGCGAGGAGGAGCCGTGGCCGATGATACTGACGCCGTTCACGCCGAGCAGGGGGGCGCCGCCGTAGTTTTCCGGATCGGATTTGTGTTTGATACTGCCGATGGCGTTCTTCAGCAACAGCGCGCCGGCGATGCGCAACGGGTTGCGCATGAATTCCTCCTTGAGCCAGCGTCCGATGGCGTGGGCGACCGCCTCCGAAGTCTTCAATACCACATTCCCCACAAAACCATCGCTCACGACCACGTCGATCTTGCCGTCGAACAGGTCGCGGCTTTCCACATTGCCCTTAAAATTCAGATTCGAGGCGTCCAGCATGCGGAACGCTTCCTTCGTGATCTCGTTGCCTTTGGATTCCTCGCCGCCGATGTTCAGCAGGCCGATGGACGGATTTTCCCGTTTCAGGATCGCGTGGCAATAGGCCGAGCCCATCACGGCGAACTGGCACAGCCATTCCGGCGCGCAATCGGTGTTGGCGCCCACGTCCAGCAGAACGGCGGGCCGACGCAAGGTCGGCACGACAATGGCAATGGCGGGCCGGTCGACGCCCTTGAGCGTACGGAGCTTGAGCGTGGAGGCCGCGACGGCGGCGCCGGTACTGCCCGCGGAAAACACGGCATCGGCTTCCCCGGCCTTGACGAGATCCACGGAGCGGCCGATGGACGAATCCTTCTTGCGCCGGATTGCGGCGGCGGGGGCCTCGCCCATGTCGATCACTTCGGAGGCGTGAACGACCTCGATGGAACCGGGAATGGAGCCGGAGGCGTCCAATTCGCGGCGTATCGCCTGCTCGTTGCCGACCAGGAACAGCTTATTGATGTCGGGATACAGGCGGGCGGCGTCGACCGTGCCCTTGACGATTTCATGCGGGGCGAAATCCCCTCCCATGGCATCAATAGCTATGCGCATAATTACTCGTCAGCTGTGATCGTTCTGACCTGCCGGCCGGCATACGAGCCGCACGACGGACAGACACGATGCGGTTGACGAGGCTCGCCGCATTGCGGGCAAGCGGATGTCGTCGCCATCGGGCGCTTATGCGCATGCGAACGTTGTCGCATGCGGATCCGACTTTTAGATTTTCTTCTCTTTGGAACCGCCATCGATGCTCTCCTCTTACGTGGACCTAAAGCCGCAGTTTATTCAGTCCCTCCCACGGCCCCGGGACCGGGGTATCGGCGCACGTGCACCGCTTTTGATTAAGATTCTGCCCACACCGGGGGCACAAGCCCAGACAATCCGGTTTGCATAGCGGATAGTGCGGAATGTTCAGAATAATGCCGTCTCTGAGGTCGGGCGTAACGTCCACTTCCTCCACGCCCGGCTTCAATTCGTAAGCGCGTAGAAAAGACGAATCATCCACGGTTGTCGAGAAAAATTCGGCGCACCGGGCGCACTGCAGGCGCAGATCAACGGTCAGCCTCCCCGATACCACGAGCTCCCCGGACGCGACCTGGAGGCTGAAATGATACCGAATTGGAGTCAAAACGGTGATAAATCGATCGTTTTCCAGTTCCAGCGACTCGGCGGGCTCATCGCCCTCGATCGTGGCGCCTTCCTCGGGTATGGTGGAAATCCTGATCAACATGGCCGGCACCCGCTCTTATTTCGCGGGCTTGGATGGGTATTTGGCCAGCAACGCCCGATGGACGGCCGGCGGCACGAAATCCTCGATGTTCCCCCCCATGGCCGCGATTTCCCGCACCATGCTCGAGCTGATGTAGCTGTGGGACTCTTTCGGCATCAGGAACAGGGTCTCAATCTCGGGCGCCATTTTTCGATTGGTCAGGGCCATCTGGAACTCGTACTCGAAATCGGAGAACGCGCGCAGGCCGCGGATCAATACATGAATCTTCATGGACCGGGCATACTGGACCAGCAGACCGTCGAAGGTGTCGACCTCGACATTGGTGTACGGCTCGATGACCCGCCGGGTCAGATCGACCCGCTCTTCAAGGGTCAGCAAGGGGTCCTTCCCCGCATTGACCCCGATCGCCACGACCAGCCGGTCGAAAATCCTGGACGCGCGCTCAATGACATCCACATGCCCCGACGTAATGGGATCGAACGTTCCCGGATAAATCGCTGTATGGATCATGATACGGCTCCTTATTCAATACTGCGGTCATTTCTAGCATGTCAATCCAGCGGATTTAAAGCATATATCATCACGCGGGTTTCCCCGTATTGTTTGTCCCGGTGCAGAGTCCAGGATGGATGAATCGACGGCTCCTCGTCCGCACCCGCCTCGAAGACCAGGATGCCGCCCGGCCGAAGGCGGCCGCTGGCCGGCAACGACTCCAACAGCCAGTCCAGCCAGGAAAACGCGTCGCCGCGCCGGTAGGGCGGATCAGCCAGCACCACATCAAACGCGTCGATCCCGCCCCCGCCCCTGCAGAACGCCTGCACATCGGCCCGGACGACACGCGCGCGGCCGGCCCCGGTCGCGTCGAGCGAAGCCAGATTCGCGCGCAGTGTTCTCAATACGCGGGTATCCTGCTCAACCCAGCAAACCTCTGCGGCCCCGCGGCTCAGGGCCTCAAGCCCCAGCGCGCCGGAACCGGCAAACAGGTCGAGTACACGCGCGCCCTCGATTCGATCAGCCAGTGACGAGAAGATGGCCTCCCGCACGCGATCCTGCGTGGGACGCACCGAGCCGGGCGGCGACGCGATCCGGCGTCCGCCATACTGGCCGCCGGTGATTCTCACGAACCCTCGCGAATCAAAGCACGGTACATTTCCACGTGGGCGCCCACGCAACGTTCCTGCGTGAACGATTCCTCCAGCATGCGACGCCCGGCCAACCCCATCTTGAACGCCTCGTCCCGGTCGGCGGCCAACGACAGGATACAATCCGCCATCGCGGCGGAATCGTCGATATCGACGAGGTATCCATTGCGACCGTCCTCCACCAGATCCGGGATGCCGCCGGCCCGCGTGGCGACGACAGGACGGCGCCAGTTCATGGCTTCGAGCAGCGTGTAGGGAAAGTTCTCAATGCGCGAACACATGACGAGAACATGAACTTGCGACATGAATTCCTCGGACGAGATGTAGCCCGTCAGCCGGACATCGTTCTCCAGCGCTTCGTTCTCGATGTATTGCTCGATCCGATGCCGCTCCGGACCATCGCCGGCGATGAGATACCGCGCGTTCAATCCCTTCCGGATAAGCCGGTGGGCCGTGTGCAGGAACATCTGGTGATTCTTCTCGAAACTCAACCGCCCCATAATGCCGATCGTGAACCGTTCATCAGAGTAAAACAGCGATTCGGCCCGGGCGGGTTCCACCCAGTCGCTTTGCGGTATGCCGGACGGGATGCGAATCAGGCGGTCGGGCGGGACGCCCTCGGCGACCAGCAACTGCTGATAGTAGTTGGACAGGCAGACCACGCGCTGGAAACGCCGGAGCGCCTTCAGGTTCAGCCATCCGTAGAACCGTTCTTTCAGGTCCGGCCGGTACAGCCAGCCGTGAACCGTACTGACCATCGGGCAATCGCGTCCGAAGCGCGCGGCCCATCCCCCGTGCAGGTCCGCCTTGTAGCCCACCGCATGCAGGATGTCGGCGTTCCGATCGCGCAGTTCCGCGCGTATCGACCGGATCAACGCCGGCGACACGGGACCGCCGACCCGCCCGACGGAATACGGGATGCCGCGCTTGTCCAACTCCTCGCGCAACAGGCTCTTCCGCAGGCCCAGGCGGGTTTCTTCCATCAGCAACAGGTGCGGATAGACGGCGAACTCCCCCTGCAAACCACGGATCAGGTCCATCGTGGCGCGTTCCGCCCCGTACACGCGCCCGGTATCCTGCATGAGAAATATGATGCGCATGATGAATTCCGATTCCTGCCCGGTGATGTTAGAGACTTGAAGCGGATAGCTCAATGCGTAAGATGCGCCTTCATGGGATCCACTCAGCACATCCTGTCCATAGTGGCCGTGACGTACAATGAGGCGCGGCACGTCGCCCGCCTGCAGCGGTCCATTGAGCGGTTGAGGAAGCCCGCCGGGGTTCAGGTTGAATCGATTCTGGTGGACGGCGGGAGCGCGGACGGTACGCCGGACGAGGCGCGGAAGGCGGGTTTCAGCCAGGTGATCATTCTCCCCGGCGCGAACATTCCGGTCGGCCGGAACGCCGGGGCGCGGGCAGCCGGGGGAGACTGGCTGGCGTATGTGGATGGCGACTGCGAGCTGGCCGAGGACTGGCTGGAACAGGCTCTGCCGTTCCTGGAGGCGAATGACGCGGTGATTCTGGGCTGGCCGGCACGGCCACCTGAACCGATGAACCGGTTGCAGGCCGCCTGGCATTACCACTGGATGACGAAGAATCCGCGACTCGAGGAATTTCAGGGCCGCGCGGTGGTGCGGACGGAAGGATTCCGGCTGGCGACAACGCGGAACATGGTGCTTACGCGGCGCGCGTTTGACGCGATGGAGGGATTCAACGAAGAGTTACCGACCGGCGAAGACACGGACTTCGCGTTCCGCGCCTATATGAAGCAGATCCCGGTGCTGGGCTATCCGGAATTGAAGGTCGTACACCACGGCGAGCCGGCCACGATGAGTCAGTTTTTCAAACAGCAGCTGTGGCACGCGAACCGGCGCAGTTATCAGCACATCGCACGTTTGAGCGGGGGGAAGATCGGAGGGAACGCGCCGAAATTTGCGATCCTGTTCTTTCTGTGCGCGGACCTGGCGATCATCGGCCTGGCGGCGGCGGCGATTTTCACATCCTGGTGGCCGCTGTGGTTATGCCTGCCGATGGCGGGGGTCGTGACGGGGCCGGCCTTCCTGATGTGCCTGAAGGGCGGCGGATGGAAACACTTCCCGATGCTGACCGTCATCTATGCCGCGTACGGCATCGCGCGCACCGTGGATCTGCTGGGCTGGGCAAAGGAAAAGAAGAGCTGGAAGGCGCGCTAGGCGCGGCGGCGGTACAGACTCAGGAACTGATCGCCGACCACCGACGGCCGGAACGCTTGTTCGACGCGCGACCGGCCGTGCCGGCCGCAGGTGTTGGCCAACCCATTGTCCGACAACAGGCGGGCGATGGCCTCCGCGGTCTTCTCCGCATCCCCGGCCGGTACAATCAAACCGTTTTCGCGATCCCGGACCAGTTCCCGATTGCCCCCGCAATCACTGGCCACCACCGGCAGGCGCGCCGCCATGTACTCGAGGATCGTGTTGGAGAGCCCCTCATTGGCCGTGGGGACCAGCACGCCGACATGACAGCGCGACAGCAGGACCGGCACGTCCGTCACATCGCCAAGAAACACCACCCGCTCCATCAACCCGTTGTCCCGCGCAAACGCTTCCAGGGCCGGCCGTTGCGGTCCGTCGCCTGCGAGGACGAACCGGACCGAGGGAAACCGGTCCGCAATCCGGTGCGCTGCGCGCAGAAAGGTCATCGCATCCTTTTCCGTATCCAGCCGCGCGACCATCACGACATTGCGCGTCGTCTTGAGCGCCTCATACCCCTCGCCGCCCGACAGCGCGTCGAATTCCTCGACATCCATTATATTCGGTATTAATAGTATTTTATCCTTATCCAGCCCTCGCGCCAACGCCTGCCGGCGGATGGCCTCCGCGTTGACCACGACCGCGCGGGCGCGCCGGTCGGAGCGGTGCATCAGCCACAACTTGTAAGAGGGATAGATCTCGCCCAGATCCCGGCGGCTCGTGATGAACGGTATGCCGGCCCACCGCGCCGCGATTGGGCCGAAGATATCCGCATCCGCGTCCCAGCAATGAACCAGATCGAAGCGTTCATGGCGGATGAAGGCGGCCAGTTGACGGATAGCGGCCAGGGTGTCGAGCGACGCCATGCGGCGGATCGGCAGTTCGTACAGCAGTCCCGTCGCCTGCTCCACCGGCTCGACGAAGAAACCCTCCCGGCGAAACACGGCCACGCGTTGTGGTACGCCGCGCTGCGCCAGTTCCAGCGCCACGCGCGCGCACTGCCCCTCCGTCCCCCCGCGGATCAGGTTCCAGACGATGTGCAGGATGCGCGGTGTCTCAAGCGACATGCATGCGCTCCTTCAGGCGGCGCGCCAATCGGGGGCCGTATCCGGCGGTCAATTCCCAGCGAAATTCGTCGATTGAATCCCGTTGTCCGTTCATACGAGGCACGCGCATGGGATGGGTGCGGGATCTCGTCAACCCGGACAACGTGGTGAAGGCAAGACGACAACCGCATTCCTGCAACATCCGTTCGGCGCGGTCATTGAAATCAACGCGCTTCCCGTTGGGATATGCGAAATAGCGCGGATACTGTCCATGGGCCCGCAGGAGATCGAAACACAAGGATATCTCCTCCCCCAGTTCGTTCGCATCAGCGCACGATGACAGAACGACATGTCGATGACCGTGAGCCTCAATGGTTCCCCCCTGCGCCGTGACGGAACGTGCATCATCCCAGGTCATGATGGCATCGGAGTCATATCGGGCGATCAGATCCTCCCACTCTCCGTCATCCAGGTGCGCTCGCATCTCACGCACCGCGGAGTCGAGTCGTTGCCCGC
>CAYRPR010000051.1:0-9283 GCA_964425945.1 uncultured Verrucomicrobiota bacterium
AAATGCGGGATGGGATCATCTCGCCGGGTGCAGTACTTCGGCCAGGACGGCGGCGAGGTCCTGGATGTTGAACGGCTTGTTCAGGATCGCCGCGAAGCCATGTGCGCGGAATTCACCCAGCACGGGATCGTTCGCGTACCCGCTGGATACGATGGCCTTAA
This sequence comes from uncultured Verrucomicrobiota bacterium, assembly GCA_964425945.1. GTDB lineage: Bacteria > Verrucomicrobiota > Kiritimatiellia > SLAD01 > SLAD01 > CAYRPR01. The sequence goes on from CAYRPR010000051.1 coordinate 162, forward strand.
CGTGCGCATCGATCTGCCGAAGCCGCTTGATGGTCTCCAGTCCCCCCATGCCGCCGGGGATGGTCATGTCCATGATCACGGCGTCGAACGGTTGCTTCATTTTCATGGCCAGTGAATAGGCGTCGAGCGCTTCCTGTCCGTCGCGGACCAGCGTGGCGCTGTACCCGGCCTTGTTGAGCATTTTCTCGACGACCTTCAGGAGCGGAATCTCGTCGTCCATCACCAGGATGCGCCCATGGCCGGCCAGCACGCGGCGGTCGGAGGGGGGGATATCCGTGATGTCCGATTCCGAAGCCGGCAGAAAAACATGGAAGGTCGTTCCAACACCCAGCTGTGATTGAACCGTAATATACCCCCCGTGCCGGGTGACAATGGAATGGGTGGTCGCCAGGCCCAGGCCGCTGCCCTTCTGCTTCGTGGTGAAATACGGATCGAAGATGTTGGGCAGGGATTCCTTCGGGATGCCGATCCCGTGATCCTTCACTTGGATCTCGACGAAGATATCCGCATCGGAATCCTTGTGCACGCGCGGGTCATATCGCGTGTTTCGGGCCGCCAGGGTCACCACGCCGCCGGACGGCATGGATTCGACGGCGTTGATGACGAGGTTGTTGATGGCCTGGCCGATCTGGCCCTCGTCGATATCCACCGGTCGCAAGTCGGGTGCGAGGTCATAGGCGCATCGCGTACTCGTGCCGCGGCTGGCAAATTCCGCCGACTCGCGCAGCAGCGGTCCGATGTGCATGGTCTTGCGGATGGGGATGCCGCCTTTCGAGAACGTGAGCAATTGCTGGGTCAGACTGCGCGCGCGGAAGGCGGCCTTCTCGGCATCCTCGAGCAGATTTTGCAGATCTTCGTTGGACTCGCTGTGCAGTTCGGCGAGCGAGATGTTGGCGAGGATGGCGGTCAGGATATTGTTGAAGTCATGCGCGATACCGCCGGCCAGGAGACCCACCGATTCCAGCTTGTTGGTGCGCAATCGTTCCTCCTCGACCCGGCGATGCGCCGTGATGTCGCGGAAGGCCAGTACGACGCCAATGATCTGGCTGTCCTTGTCGCGAATCGGCGCGCCGCTGTCGGCGATGACGAATTCCCGGCCCTCGCGATTGATCAGCAGCGTGTCATTGGCCAGACCGACCACGCCGCCGGTCGTCATGACCTTCGACACGGGGTCCTCGCAGGGCGCGCGTGTGGACTCGCCGACGATATGAAAGACCTCCGGCAGGAGTTTGCCCTGCGCCTCCTCCGCGGTCCAGCCGGTCAGATCCTCCGCGACGCGATTCATCAATATGATACGCCCCTCGGTGTCCGTGGCGATCACGCCATCGCCGATCGAGCGCAGGGTTACGGCCAGGCGTTCCTTTTCCATGGCCAGATGGTCCTTGGTGTGGCGCTCCGCATCCTGTGAGGCCTCGAGCGCGGCGAGCATGTCGTTGATCGATCGGCTGAGCGCGGTGATTTCATCGTCGCCATCGACCGGTACGCGCATGCGGGGATCATGCCGGGAACGGATGTCGCCAATATCGCGCATCAGATTCACCAGCCGGGACAGGATGGATCGTTCGATCTGCATCGTGACGACCAGTCCGAACGCCAGCGCCGCGATAAACATCCAGGCGATCAGATTGAGCAGGCTGGCTCGTCCTTCCGCGGATATCTCGCGCGGCATGTCGATCTGCATGATCAGCGCCGGCTCCTCCCGGGCATCGCGTACAAGCAGATACGCGGTCAACGTATCCCGGTCCCGTGGGACCATCGCGTGCGGATCGTCATTGACCAGCGCATCCCGCACGTTCATCAGATCCGATGGCAGAGACCCGCCATCGAAGCGATGAACCGTCACGGGATACCGGAGGAAACGCTCGATGCGCCGTATGGCGTGTTCGTCCAGATATCGGCCGAAGACGAGGGTGCCGCGGGTGGGTCCTTCGAATTGACTGGTGAGGATCGGATGCGCTGCCGCCAGTAGAACGTGATTCTTCAGGACCACAATCGCGGTCTGCCGGCTTTCCTCATCCGGCAGGTCAAGCAGCGGATGTTCCTGTGCCAACAGATCCAGCAGGTCGTCCGGCAAGGGCGTCTTGGCTTCCTCCGACAGGTCGAAGCCAAAGCCATGCTTGAGGGTGTGATCGGGATGGAAAAACAGCATCAAGTTCAACTGCAGGTTCAATAGGGTCGCCTTGTTTAGATTCTGCTCGATGTATTGGCTGTCGGCGCTTTCCATGAACTCGTAGGTATCATCCCATGGAGCCCAGTCGCCGACCGTGCTGAGCAGGCGTTCCAGTTCGTCTTCGAGGAGGCCCGTGATGCGGGCTAGATTGCGATGGGCGAAATCATTCTCCACATGCTGGAATCCGCGCATGAAGATAATCGAGGTGGTGGACCCCATGACGGCGAGCAGGGCCACGAACGTGACAACGATATGCAGAACGGTCCGCTGACGGATATTCACAGCGGCATACTACGCCACGGCGCCGCACATCATAAAGCCTAATTGTGGGCGCCGAGATGATTGGCCAGCAGAATCCACTCGACGGGCGACAGGGTCTCCGGACGGCGGCGCAGATCCAGTCCCGAAGCCTGTACGCGCCGCGCCCAGGATCGTCCGTCCCCCCGGAGATGCGCCGGCGCCTCATCCAGAATCGAACCCATCTGTTTCCGGCGCCGCGAGAAACACCACCTCAACAGACCCCTTAAGTAGTCATTGTCCGAAATCGGCGCGGCCGGCTCGTCCTTGCGGAACAATTCGACGATGGCCGAGCGCACGTCCGGCGGCGGATAGAAACAGGTCGGACTGATGACCTTGCGGATGCAGACATCGTAGTAGAGTTGGGCCATGATGCTCGCGATTCCGTATTCCTTCGTGCCCGGTTGGGCGGCCAGCCGTTCGCCGACATCCAGTTGCAGGGTCACGACCATCCGGCGCGGGCGGGCCGGCACATCGAATAGTTCCATCAGAATCCGCGTCCCGGCGGAGTAGGGCAGGTTGGAAACGAGCTGGCTGATTTGCCGCTCGCGCAACAGATCCGGCAGATTCAGGTCCAGCGCATCCGCCTCAATCAATTCGAAATGGTCGTGCGAGCCGAACGTGTCCCGGATGTACGCGGCCAGACGGGGATCCTTCTCGATCGCGATGACATGACCGGCCCGTTCGAGCAGGGGCTCCGTCAACGTGCCGAGGCCGGGCCCGATCTCCAGCACGCGATCCGACGACGTCACACGCGCGGAATCGAGAATGATGTTCAGGATGTTCTCGTCGACGAGGAAATTCTGGCCGAGCGTGCGGCTGGGCCGCAGATCCAGTTCGGACAACAGCGCCTTGATCTCGGATGGCCGCGTGCGTTTCATGGCCCTCGGCCTGTTGTAAGATTCGGGGGTGTGATCACGGGATGGTGACACAGGCATCCTGCCTGTGTTCTGGCTGCACAGGCTGGAAGCCTGTGCCACCGTGAGTCAAAACCATTCATGCTTCCCTTTGCCGCGGACTAACTGCGCCACGGATTCGGTCGAGTGGCCAGCCGCGCGGCGAGCGCGATGGCTTCGACCATGCTGGATTCGTTGGCGCGATTCTTGCCGGCCAGATCGTAGGCCGTGCCGTGATCGGGCGACGTGCGGACGATGGGCAGGCCGAGCGTCAGGTTCACGCCCTTCTCGAACGCGTGCATCTTGAACGGAGCGAGTCCCTGATCATGATACATCGCGATCACCGCCCCGTACCGGCCCTGCAACGCGTGATGGAACACCGTGTCGGCCGCGAGCGGTCCTTGCGCCGCGATACGTTCCTTGCGCAGGGCTTGAACGGCCGGCGCGATTATGTCGATATCCTCGCGCCCGATCGCGCCGCCGTCGCCGGCATGCGGATTCAAGCCGCAAACCGCGATGGTCTTGTTGCGGCTTCCGAGCCAGGGCAAGGACCGCGCCGCGCAGCGCGCCGTTTCGATGATGTTCTTTCGCGTGATCGATCGCGCGACATCCCGGATGGGAATATGACGCGTAACCAGCACGACGCGCAGGGTGTTGGTCAACAGCATCATCGCGAACTGCTTCGCGCCGGTCAGGCGGGCGAGCAGTTCGGTATGTCCCGGCACGTCCAGACCCGCGCGCATGAATCCTTCCTTCGAAATCGGGGCGGTGACGATGCCGTCCAATCGACCGGCCATCGCCGCCTCGGCGCCCGCCGTGATCCAGGCATGCGCCGCGCGCGCCGCCGGCGCGGTGATCCGGCCGGGTCGCCATACGGGCTGGAGGCGAGGCGTGGGATCCCACACGTCCGGAACGGGCAACTTCAGTTTGTGCGCCTGCGCTTCCACGGCCGCAATGGATCCGATCAGCACAAAACGATAGCGCGCAGGCCATTTGTGGCGATGAATCGCCTTCAAAGCGACTTCGGGTCCGATGCCGTTGATATCGCCGAGTGTGATGCCGATGATGGGATTGCGTGTTGTCATCCGATGTCACCGCGATTTGGAGAACATTCAACGTTGAACGCTTCAAATCTCCTGTTCCGCCATCGGGGCCCGGAAGGTCCGCACGACATGGCGCTGACGCAGGCGATCGATCCAGGCACTGTGCAGGCGTTCTTCCTCCGCCCGTCGCAGTTCCATTTCGATCTCGGCCTGCACGTCGGCAAATGACTTGTAGGAGGCCTGTTTGCGGCCTTCGAGGGTCAGAATATAGAAGGCGTCTTCGGATTCGATGACCTCGCTGATTTCGGCCGGGCTCAGGGCCTCGAGCGCCTTATTCAGTTCAGGGCGCAGAATATCCGGCTGAATCCAGCCCCAATCGCCGCCGCGCGCGGCGCGACTGCCTTCGGATACTACTTTTGCGGTTTCCGCGAAGTTCGCGCCGCCGCGGAGTTTCTCGAGGACCGATTCCGCTTCCTGCCGCTTGACCGTCGTCTCGGTATCGGTTTCGCCCTTGTTCAGGACGATCATGCTGACCTTGATCTCTTCCGGCGTGCGGTATTCGTCGCGGCGCGCCTCGTACGTCTCGCGCACCTTGCGCGGCGGAACGGCGACGTGCATCAACACTTCCTGGCGGCGCAGGATCGAGATGATCAACTGATTGCGGATTTCATCGCGCCATTCGTCGAGTGTGGCCCCGTCTTGGGCCAGCGCCTGCAGGAAAGCGGTCCGGTCGCCGTTGAAGCGGTCGAGTATGATTTCCTGGATGCGGTCATCCACGTAGGGATCGGGAATATTGCCGTCGAGGCGCGCGAATTCCTCGATAATCAGCGCCCGTTCGATCAGCGCGTTAAGGGATTTATCGTAGGCTTCGACCACCCGGTTTCGCAGATCCTCGCCGGTATAACGCGTGCGCAGTTCCCGCTCGATCGGCTGAACGAAGGTAAGCACGTCGCTGACCGTGATGACGCGGTCGTTGACCATGGCCGCAAAGCCGTCCACGGGGATGCCTTGCGTCCGGCCGGCGGCGGGAAGCAGGGTCAGAAGCAGGAAAACTGTGACTATTCGGTGCATGGGCATACCGGGCGCACTATTGCAGAAAGCTCTGGGCCGCGCAACGCGTTTCTATGATCTTACCCCGGTCAGACCCGCTTGCCGGTCCCCGCGTTCAAAAGCGCCGCGCGATCCATGGCCCGCGGGCAATGCGCGCTGTCAAACATGGCCATCAGGCGGAGGTTCCGGCTGGTGGTCGAGTTCTTCCAGGGCTTCCGCATCAGCCAAGTCCTTGGTTCTTCCCGAAGCCCGTTTGTTCCTGATGAGGTCGGCCACGGAGAGGACATGCACCTCTATTCCTTCCACGTCGACGGATGTGGAGTTCTGAAACGCCTCGGCGAACCGGAGGCCGGATGCGGCGGTGATGATATCGATTCGCCTGGGCGCGACGCCAATCTGGAATACGGTCCCTTCCGTCTCAAGATCGTTCTTCGTGAGATTATGAAGCGGGGCGCCGAAGCGGCGGATGGCGCGCAGGACGGCGTCTGCATTGTCGGGTGCGGGCATCACCCATATATCGATATCCATGGTTGCTCGAGGGTACCCGTGAGCGGCGAGGGCGTAGGCTCCGACAAGAAGGAACCTAACCTTCTCGTCGACCAACGCTTGTAACATGTCTCTGTAGTCTTCGTTCAACATCGTGTCGCTTGCTCAGAGAGGCCGCTTCATGGGTGAGCGGCCAGACCAAGCCGATGCGGTCGGCGGGTGTCCCCGGGACGACCTCGGTGGACCGGGTATCCGACATGCGCTTCGCTATGGTATGCGTCCTATCCACGTTATTAAGAATACCAGAAACACCGCTTGGCGGCAAACAGTTTCACCGATTCCGAATGGCGACGAACCGGTCAGCCACCGGCCTTGAATCCTTCGTGGAACAGAACCTTGGCCTGCGAAAAGCAGCCACTCTTTCACTGTCCCCATCGCCTTCCTCCCGACCGCAAAGCGCGTCGGGAGGGGGTGGGTTTGGGCAACACGCCGTTGATGGGCATCCCCATAGCGTCCCAAAATGCCTATCCGCGTACCGCAAGTACGCCCGATCGCCTGGCTCGGCGATGATTGTCAATTGCTGATACTGGCATGAATGTATGATCGACCTTTGCCCCCGGTTGAGATGTCCACGGCCACCGTGTCGTTGGTGTCAACGCCTGCTCTGTAAAGTGTGGCCAAGACTGTTCCCTTGTCGTCGTCGGTCTCAATGATGGCATTAATCCGGACAATTCCGTCCCATTCAGTCCTGATTAGTTGAGTTACGGTTCCGCTTACCCGGTGTCTATCGGTTCTGTTGAATACGCCCAGGCTTAGGATTGAAAACGTCAGCCATATTGCTCCCGCAATACAGTAGACGTTGAAAATAATTCGGAGTGTCTTCTTCATATGTCTCCTTTTGCCTAATGCGGCGCGTGATGCGCGGCCCTGTGGTCAATCCCGTTCAAGAATCGCCCGCCCGCGTGTCGGCGGTAGGCTCGATGGTCGTGTTCGGCACCCTTTGATAAGCAACGCCGCGTATCCAAGCAACAGGAATATCGATGTACTTGGTTCCGGTATCGGGCTCATATAGGTTCGGAAACCCAAATCCCAGTCCGTTAATGTGAAGCCGTCATCTACGAAGTCCCGATAGCCAAAGGCTCCTCCGGCGTAAGTGCCGTTGGTGCTACCCTGCCAATTTACCGAATAGATCGCTCCATCTCCCTGAGACAATCCAATGAAATAGGTGGTGCCTTCTTGAAGCGTCAAGTTGAGCGGTGCGAAGTCAAATGCAACCCATGCATCACTATCCGGCGGCAATTCCGCCGGGGTGAGTGTCACCGTGCCGAGAGATGTGTCTTCATCTGAATTCCAAATCGTCACGATGGCATCACGGTCTCCATCGGCAACCATGCTCAGGAGAAGCTCCACTTGAGCAAGCACTCCGTTGGTACCGCTTGTGAACGACTGATATGCATCCTCTGCGACCGCGAGTGTAAGGGAGGGAGGGTCGAAGAATTGGTCCAGCGATACGGTTCCGCTCGCTGTTGTCGCCGTAACAAGCATAGCCGTGATCAGTTTCTTCATCGATACTTCCATGCCCAACGAGACTGTTGAAAAACGGATGTAGAGGTCTCGCTGTTCGACTTATTATTGTCCTCCGTTCAAACCCGGCGGTCAAGCGTCCGGATGCGTGCCGCGTATCGGCTTCCGGTTGCCTTCGACCGAATGACCGGGGGCGTATGGGCCATAACGTCGGTTCCTGTCCTTTAGTTCCATCCGGCCCCGTATTTGCCAATCTTCTCCATGTTGTGCACCAGGCAGTACAGCATCCACTGAACGTTCACCTTCGCGCGGCCTCTCAATGTGAATCGGTCCATCCTCTTATGCGCCCGGATGTTCCCGAATACCGGCTCCACATTCGCCAAACGCCGCCCGTAGATGCGGCGCCCCTCCGGGAGCGCGCGAGGGACAGAGAACCCGATCAGATTGCGCCTTGAGCGGCCGCGAAGGTGTAAAAGCAGTCTTACGTATTCACCCCGCGCCATTTATGCCCGTATCCGCCGCTATTTCTCTGTCTCTTCGCCCTCAATATATGGCGCGATGGCCTTCCGCGGAACGGATGGAATATTGAACGCCACCGCATGACGCCTGTCGGACCCAGTATGCGATGCAACGTGGAGGAAGCCTAACAGGAGGACGAAAGGCGTATAGATATGGAGCCGAATGACGAATTCCAGGGCAATCGGTTGTGCCCGCCTCAGCCCGGAGCATATCACCAGCATCTCATTGCCGGTGCGGTGGCGGGAAGCGACCAATAGACGTGAGAATACACCTGAAGAAAATGCAAAGAGGAGAGAAGATGTCATACCGAACGAAATTTGGAAAAACATGGTTGATTACCGTCGCCGTTGGCCTGATGGCCGGGATGACGGAAGCTCAGGTCCCGCAAGCCGAAGAATCTGCGCCACCGTATCAGCAGCCGGCCCGACAGACGCCTCCATCGGCTGCGCAACCCGCGCAGTCGGGGCAAGATGGCCGGAATGTGGCGGCGCAGATGATGGAAATCCGTTCCCAGCTGGAGATGATATCTCGTCAATTGTCCGCCATCCAGGAGCAGGCCATGCGCATGCAGAGCGTCGCGGAAGCCATCGACGAGTACGAGAGCCGGTTGGAGTCGAAGATGAAGGACGTTGCGCCGGAGATGAAAGCCGAAATCGATGAGCGGAGTCAACTGGCAGAGGAACTCCGTTCACTGGATGCTTCCACCCTGCAGGGGAATCAGGAGGATCCGGCTCTTCAGTCGAAGATTGCGCGGTATCAGGAGCTGGCCCAACAGCTACAGCCGGTGGAACAACGTGCGTCTGCGGACCCGGAGGTTATTTCGGCACGGCAGGTCGCGGCCGGTGAGGTCCAGGAGAAAATGCAGGAAGTGGATCCGCGTGCCGGCGAATTGCTGGAACAGCGAGACATGCTGAGTCATCAATACCAGACGCTTCAACAGCGGCAGATGCAGGAACAAATGCGACAACCGCAGAATCCATAGTGCCGGCACGTTTATCCGGGCGGAACCGGCCGGGCGCCGAAAGTCGGATTGGCTTTGGGTGTCCGGCTCTGCCCGACGGCCCTGGGAATCCAAACAACCAGCGTAAGCGTCACGCCAAGCCTCTCTTGCTGATCTATGTATAGGCGTCATAGCGT
>CAYRPR010000052.1:0-2661 GCA_964425945.1 uncultured Verrucomicrobiota bacterium
TCCAACTGCGCGCGCAGTTCGAGGTTCTCGCGCAGCGCGCCCTGGTAATCCAACGCACGCCGGACGGTGAGCAGGAGTTCGTCCACCTTGAAGGGCTTGGTGATGTAATCGTAGGCGCCTTCCTTCATCGCCTGCACGGCGGTTTCCACCGTGCCGAAGCCGGTAATCATGATGACCGCCGTCTGGAGATGCTGCTCCTGCGCGTGCTTCAGAAGCTGCATGCCATCCATCGTTCCCAACCGGATATCCGAAATCATCAGGTCGAACGATTCGGTCTTGAGCGCCTCCAACGCCTTCTCGCCGGTGGTGACGGGCAGGATGTCGTATCCCTCTTCTCGGAGCAGGGATCCGATCAGACTCAGTACGCCGGGATCATCTTCGACTATCAGGACACGTGACATAGATGTATTTCCGCCGGGGTCAACCCCTCCTCCCTTAAGGGTTTACCACCTGAATCCACCCTACATCATTTTTCACATTCGCGAAACATGGAAATTTGTGTTTCTGCAACTAGCCGCGCTATGAATCGGTTACGAAGCAATTTCCTGCAGTATGATTTGCGCGGTCCTGTCGGCGGCGCCGCCGTCGCCCAACGAGCGAGCGACCCGATCCAATCCTTCCACCATCGCTTGATGTTCTCCTTTTTGCGTCAGCAGTTGCCTTAAGGCGTAGGAGATCGCATCGCCGCGCGCCTGGTCCTGAATGAATTCGGGACATAGACGACGGCCGGCCATGATGTTGACCATGCCGATGTGGTCGACGCGCACCAGCCGCCGCGCGAACCAATAGGTAATCGGCGCGGTCTTATAGATGACGAGCATGGGGCAACGCATGAGCGCGGCCTCGACCGTTGCGGTGCCGGAAGCGACCATCGCCGCGCGCGCCTGTCGCAACACGGATCGGGTCTTTCCGATCTCGATTGAAATGCGCGACGGTGTGCGTACGCTCCGTTCGAGTACGTCCCGCGATACAGCCGCCATCCTGTCCGATGGGGCCGCGATCATAAAACAGACGTCCGGCTGGTCCTGTTCCAGTCGCGCGGCCGCGTCGATCATGACCGGCAGAATTCGTTTGATCTCCTGGCGCCGACTGCCGGGCAACAGGGCGACGCGCTGGGCGGCCGTCCACGGCAACGGTTCTCCGCCCGATTCCCAGACCGGCCGGGCGACGTCGACCAGCGGATGACCTACAAAGTCCACCTTCAATCCCGTGTCCCGGAACACATCCACTTCAAACGGGAATATCACCATCAGGCGATCGACCATCCGCGCCATCTTCGCTATGCGGGAACGATGCCAGGCCCAGACCTGCGGGCAGATGTAGTAGAGCACCTTGATGCCCATGGCATGGAGCGGTTCGGCGAAGCGGAGATTGAAGCCTGGATAATCCACCAGCAGGACCGCGTCCGGCCGCTGTGTGCGCGCGCGCCGGACCATGTCGTGGAATACGCGCCGGAAGAAGGCGTAGCGTTTGAGCACCTCCCAGACGCCCATCACGGCCATGTCCCGCGTGTCGTACAGCACCTCCATGCCCGCGGCGCGCAGTTCATCGCCGCCGATGCCCCAGAACCGGATGGACGGGTCGCGGGCCCGCAGGGCCTCGACCACGCGCGCGGCATGCATGTCGCCGGATATCTCGCCGGCTATGACGAGCACGGATTTGCTCACGAAGGACCCTCGCGCAAGCGCCGAATGATCGCTATCGCGAGCTGGAGCGCTTCGGCCGCGTGTTCGCCGCTGACGACCGGCTCATCGCGCCGCTGGACGCATTGTACAAACGAGCGCAATTGATTGGCCAGCGGCTCGCCTTTCTCGATCGGAACCGCCTGCGGAACAATGCCCTGGGCGGTCTTGCGAAAAAACTCGCCGGCTTGATTCTGGTAGTCCAGCGAGATGTAGGCGTCCTCCAGAAAGACACGGATCTTCCGCATACGGTCCGGACTGATCCGGCTGGCCGTGACGTTGGCTACACATCCGTTTTCAAACGAGAGGCGCACGTTGGCAATGTCCTCGGACGGGCTCAGAACGGGAACCCCCACGGCATGAATCGCCTGGACCGGGGCGCCGACGAGATGAAGAATGACTTCGAGATCGTGGATCATCAGATCCAGGATGACGCTGACCTCGGTCCCGCGCGGATGCAACCCTTCGCGCGGCGGCGGATACGGGGCCAGGCGATGCGCTTCGATGAAGCGTGGATTGCGCGCCTCCTTCTCCAGGAAGCTCAGGACGGGGTTGAATCGCTCGACATGCCCAACCTGCACGATGACGCCCTTCTGCTGGGCCAACGCCACCAGTTCCTCGGCTTCGACGGTCGAGGCGGCGATCGGCTTTTCGATCAACACATGGCATCCCCGCTCGATCAGGATGCCGGCCACTTCGCGGTGTCGATCGGTCGGGACCACGATGCTGGCGGCCTCGATCGCGCCGGCGAGTTCATCCATGGAAGCGAAGGCCCGGGTGGTATGCCGGGCGGCGATCTCCCGCGCGCGTTCGCCATTCACGTCGTAAACGCCGACGAATTCCGCTTCCGGCATTTCGCCATAAATGCGCGCATGATGCTGTCCCAATGCGCCCGTACCGATCACGCCGACCTTGATCTTGCGCTCGCTTTTCATGATCGCTCCACGTCCACCGCGATGATGCACAATCCCTGTTTCCG
>CAYRPR010000052.1:2671-9282 GCA_964425945.1 uncultured Verrucomicrobiota bacterium
GGCCGTTATCTTCTCCCGGTCCAGGATGATGGTGCGGCGCGCTTCAACCGCCAATACCGCGGCGCGAATCTTCTTCAGCACCTTCAGGGTACGCTCGCCGATGACCGGAATATCAAACCGCATGTCATGGCCCCGTTTGGCCACTTTAACGACGACCGCGCCGGGTCCGCCGAGCCGGCCCGCCCGCTCGATGGTCTCGTCGGTCCCTTCAAAGGCCTCCACGGCGAGGATGGTGCCCTCCTTGATCACCACCGTCTGACCGACCTCCAGTCCGCTCGTCGTCTTGGCGACGCGCAAGCCCAGTTCGATATCGGCGCGCTCGCGGTCGTCCGGCTCGCGATCGGTGAGCAGGCCGGGCGCGGGCATCGCGGATTCCATGAACAGGCTGGCCGGCGCCAGTTCGATGCCGATGGCGCGCAGTTCGTCGCCGATCGCGCCGAATATCGTATGGGCGTTGCGCGTATTCAGCCGGCCGAGAAGGGCCAGCATCGGCTTGTCGAGCCGGATATGAAAGAGATGCGTGGGGGTGATCTGGCCCGCCATGACCACCTGTTTCACGCCGCTCTCCTTGAAGGCGTCGAGCAGGGCGCCCAGCCGGCCGAGATGGATCCAGCGGACGTCGTCGGCGTATTTTTCGATGACCGGGTCCGTCTCCTTCTTGAACGCGACGGCGAACACGCGGCGCACCCCCTGCGTTTTCGCCGATTCGGCCAGCAGACGCGGATACGCGCCATTGCCGGCGATCACCCCGAGGGACTCTGGAATCGTCGTATTCACCGGCGGCATCATGGCAAAGAGCGGCGTTCGGCTCAAGTCCGGCGTTTCCAGAGCAGAACCAGCGTCACCAGCGGAAGCGTCACCAGAAGCTCCGCCCCCATTACAAACAGATTCCGGATCATGAACACTTCACCCCAATCCGCCTTCATCCAGTTCCAGAACACGGGTACGGCGGCGATGACATGCTCCCGCGAGAAGGGCCACCAGAGCATGATGCCGTACGGCCACGAGGTGTCGCGCGTGGCCCAGTCGGCCAGCAGATGACTGAACAGGCAGGCCGACACGAAGGCGAAATGCCGCACGGCAATATCGGGTTGGACCGCGCGCCATATCATCCAGGTTGCGATCGCAACCAACATGACCCAGCCCAGCGTGTGCGTATAATAATGATGGAAGGCGTTCAGATCGCCGGTCAGCACGCCCGGCACATAATCGATGTCCGGCGCGTTGCCGAGGATCACACCGAGCAGCAGGGCGGCGCGGTGCCGACGCGCGGCGACCGCCCATTGTCGCCATGGAGTGCCGCGAGGCACGGCAAAGCCCAAGCCGATCGCCAGCCCAATCATGCTATGGCCGACCGGTGACGGCATGACTAATCTTCCCCGGTCAAAGGACGAATCAGGATGGACCGCACGGCCAGGGCCAACTCGCGTCGCTCCCGTCCGACGCGGTGTCGATACCCGGCGCGCAGCGTCAGGCTATTGGTCCCCTCGCGGACGAATCGCGCCGGCACATGGAAAAGATAGACGCGGGACAGATGATCGTGGGGCATGACCTGTTCCGCGATGAACCGGCCATTCAGATACAGGCCGAACTGTTGCTTGCGCCAGTTCAGATACAAAGGCGCGGCATCGATCCACACCTCCAGGTCTGAATCCCGCTCCAGTTCAAAGGTCGCATCCGCCTCCAGATGCTCCATCCAGCGAAAGGTTTCATCGCGAACATGCTCCCGGCGGCTCCAGCCGAACCCCAGTTGCCCTTCGGATTCGTCGGTCGCGCCGATGTTCAGGCGGATATCGCCCGGCCGCGGATCGGGCATGGCGGGATCCTCCGAGCCGGCCGATGCCACAAGGCCCAGGAGCAGGGCGAGCACCGCGCGCATCAGGCCGCCCTCCGATGACGCGCGCTTCGTCGCAGGGCCGACAGGTCCGCGTGATGCCCCATGCCGAGCTTCGCCAGCGCGAAATCGTAGCGAACGGGATCCTGCGGGGCGATGCGTCGAAAAGCGTCCGTGATCTCCTGTGCCGTGCGTCGATCCGCCGACTTCCGCGCCGTGAAGCCTAGCAGGATGCCAATCCGGTGCATGTGCGTATCAAGCGGCACGACCAGATGCGCCGGTGTGACGCACGACCACACCCCCGCATCAACGCGATCGGATCGCACCATCCATCGCAGATACAAGTGCAGGCGCTTGCAGGCGCTGCCGCCCGCGGGCGCGGAGAGAAGACTCGTCGGGCCGACACGCAGGGATCGGACAAGGGACAGGAGTCCGGCATCGATATCTCGCCGGCCTTCCGCGAAGACGGCTTCCAGCGAAGCGTCCTGGCGGACGATGCGCCCGATGCCCCACAGCAGATCCGCCATTTCATCGCCGGTGGTCCATCGATGCTTGAATCCAACGAGGCGCCGACGCCATTCGGCTTTCGATACGGCCGACAGGGTATCGCGCGGGCAGGACCCCAGATGGGTCACGATCTGTTCCACACTGCGGGATATCTGCTGAACCCGGCCATACGCGAGGGAGGAGGCCACCAGACCGACAAGTTCCCGGTCCCTTGGATGCTGGTACCGGTACACGAACTGCAGCGGGTCCGGCGCGATGCAGGCGCGCCGGTTATGCCGCCGGTACAGATATTCCAGTTGCTCAGCCAGGGAATCCATGATTTCGTGCCGACAAAGAAATTGATTAGCCGTCCTTACCCATGTAAGCATAGCGACCGGTACACAAAGTAACAGAATAATTCATGCGCCCCTTGCCTTTCATCAAGAAGTATATCCTGACAGCCGGTTCCTCTCTCTACCTGCTGACCGTCGGCATTTTTTCGGCCCGGCACCGCGCGTTTATGCACTCGATCTGCGTCTATTTCGGACTGGCCAAACCGCCTCCGACCGGGCCGGTCAAACCCGTGCCCCTGATTCCCCGGGTGACCCTGCGCGAACTGGCGCCGGAGGATGAACCGCTCCTGATCCTCGAACCGGACGTGGTCAGCGGCAATATCAGCGATCTGGAGCTGATCGCCATCAACAAGCTGGTGAAGCAGCACAAACCCGCGGTTTGTTTTGAGATCGGCACCTTCGACGGACGCACCACGCTGAACCTCGCCGCCAATGCCGGACCCGATACGCGCATCTACACCCTGGACCTGCCGCGCGGCGAGGTGAACGCCACCGGACTCCCTCTCGACCACGGCGACCGGAAATTCGTTAATAAGGACGCGTCCGGCACCCGATTCATCGGCACACCGTATGAGCGGCAGATCACCCAGCTCTACGGCGATTCCGCCACCTTCGATTTCAGTCCGTATCACAACTCCGTGGACCTGGTATTCGTGGATGGCTCACACGCGTACGAGTATGTGCGGAACGACACCCAAATCGCGCTCCAACTGTTGCGCGACGGCAAGGGCATCATCCTCTGGCATGATTACGATTCGATCCACTGGAAAGGACTTACGCGGGCGATGAACGAGCTGTACCAGGAAGATGATCGCCTGCGCGCGATACGTCATATCAGCGACACGATGCTCGTCGTGTACATCAACCGGTAGCACTCAACACCGACCGCAGCACGCCGGGCCGGTTGGTCACCAGATAATCGACCTCCCGGGCCTTCAGCACCGCGGCCATCGACGGGTCGTCAACCGTCCACACGAACAGGGCCAGACCGCTTTCATGCGCGCGCCGGATCTCTTCCGGTTCAAGGACGCGCGCGGCTTCGAGCCCGATACCCGTAAAGCCGGACCGGACGGCCTGATGGAAGATCCTGCTTCCATTTTCGATACGGAATATTCCAGAACAGACGATGATCCGGAAACCGTCCGCGTACGGCAACCAGGATCTCGGCCGAGAAGGCGACCCAGGCCATTTCGTGAACCGGAAAGGATGGGGCCATGACCGCCGTCAACGGCGCCAGTATTTCGGCGCCGCACTTGATCTCGATGAACAGGTCCCGGCCGGGGGGCTTGTCCCGCAGGACGTCCTCCAGGAGAGGAATACGCTCGCCGGTCCAGCGGTCCCCCTTCCGGCGCCCGACATCCAATGCCCGCAGATCCTCCCAGCGCGACGTCCCGACCGTACGGGACGCCCCGGTCGTTCTCCGGGTCGATTCATCATGCATGACCACGACCTGACGATCCTGCGTCAGTCGCACGTCGATCTCGACCCCGTCGGCCTGTTGTTCCCAGGCCAGCCGGATGGCCGCCAGGGTGTTTTCCGGCGCATCGGCTGATGCGCCACGATGAGCGCTGATTTTCATCCTGTTGCCGTGGACGGACATGCGACGTCGGTTATCGCACACGCGCGGCGGAACATAAACATTGAACTTGTCCTGTCACCGCGGTTACTCTATACCACGGCATTTGTTAATAAAAGGAGATTGCATGAACATGTGGCGCGGTATGGTGAAGGGCCTGCGGTATCTTGTGCTGGGCGGATTGATCGGTTTTTATTCGGTCACGTTTATGGGCTGTATTGACAGCGGCGGAAGCAGCAAGAAGCTCGGCGATGGTCATGATTTCGGCCCGAATGACAAGGGCCTGGTGGTGGCCATGGGTGACAGCATAACCGCCGGTTCGGAAGCGCCCGGCGTGGCCCCCTATCCCTCCCGCCTGGCGGGCATGATCAGGAAGGCCGTGCAGAATCGCGGCGTACCGGGCGCCCAGGCCAGTCAGGGCGCGGGCAGTGTGGGCGGCGTGCTTTCCGGCGTAAAACCCGGCTTCATAACGATCCTGTACGGCGCCAACGATGCCATTCACCAGCGGGATGCGGATGCCACGGCCGCGAATCTCCGATCCATGGTGCAGGCGGCCAAGGCCAACCAGACCATCCCCGTTCTCGCCACCGTGATGCCGATGTCCGGCGGCCGGGCCATCTTCAATGGCGGCGTCAACCGCATCAACGAACGTATCCGAAACATCGCCAAGGAAGAGAAGGTCAAACTGGTGGACCTCCACAAGGCCGTCAGCCGGGACCCGGATGCGTATCTTTTTGACGGCCTGCACCCCAACGACACCGGGACCCAGCTGATCGCGCTCGAATTCGCTGATGCATTCAATTAATCGCCACGGGGTTTCCCGCCC
This sequence comes from uncultured Verrucomicrobiota bacterium, assembly GCA_964425945.1. Lineage (GTDB taxonomy): Bacteria > Verrucomicrobiota > Kiritimatiellia > SLAD01 > SLAD01 > CAYRPR01. Next base: position 7,747 of record CAYRPR010000052.1, read on the forward strand.
CGCGTGCTGAAACCCGGATACCATGGCCGAAGGGGATAAAGTAGAGGTCACACCCATCGACGCCCCCGTCGATTCGGACCTGTTGGACTCCGTGATGCCGTATATCCGGATCGCCCGCCCGGATCACTGGCTCAAAAACGTGTTCATGATCCCGGGCATTCTGCTCGCGTTCTTCTTTGAACCCGCTCTCCTCCGGCCGGACGTGATTTGGGGCATCGTGTTCGGGTTGATCGCCGCCTGTTTCATCGCGTCCAGCAACTACGTGCTGAACGAGATTCTCGATGCGAAATACGACCGGGTCCATCCGGAGAAGCATGCGCGACCGCTCGCCAGCGGGGACGCGAATAGGACCGTCGCGTGGATCCTGTGGCTCGCTCTGGGCGCGCTGGGCATCGGGATCGCACTCCTCATCAGCCCGCTGTTCGCCCTGAGCGGCGCGATGTTGTGGGTGATGGGCCTCCTGTATAACATCCCGCCGATCCGGTTGAAGGATTGGCCCTACGCGGACGTATTGAGCGAATCGATCAACAATCCGATCCGCCTCGCCATGGGCTGGTATTGCACCGGACTGGGCCTCATGCCGCCGCTCTCGATGTTCATCGCCTACTGGATGTTCGGCGGGTTCCTGATGGCCGCCAAGCGCTTTGCCGAGTTCCGAAGCATCGGCAACGCCGGCCGCGCCGCGCAGTACCGGAAATCCTTCGCCTGGTACACGGAAGAGCGCCTGCTGGTCAGCCTCTTCTTCTACGCCACGCTGTTCGCATTGATGGCCGGCTACTTCATCGCGCGATACCGGTTCGAGTTGATCCTGGCCGCCCCGCTCGTCGCCGTGACGATGGCCTATTACATGCACATGGCGCACAAGCCCGACAGCGCCGCGCAGTATCCCGAGAAACTGCACCAGCAGAAGAAACTCGTGTGGCTGTTGACCGCCGTCTTCATCGCCTGTGCCGCCCTGCTCTTCGTCGACTTCCCGGATTTCCGAAGCTGGTTCGCCCCCTGGATCACGCCGGCCCGCTGATGGGTCCCGGGGAAGATCGTGCTTTATTCGCCCTCCGCCCTCGCCTATCATCCCCGCACGCATGAAACACGGGAAAACCTTGATACGAATCGCGGTCAGCCTGGTCCTGCTGGCCGCCCTGCTGTACTGGATCGGCCCGGCGTCGTTGCTCCAAAGCATGCAACAGTTTGATCCGGGTTTCTACGCCCTCGCGGTCGCCTTGACGCTCATTCATTTCTTCATGCAGGCCTATATCCTGCGCACCCTCTTGCGCAGCAAAGCCATCCAGGCCAGAACCCGGCAGATATTCCGCCTCATGATGATCAGCTACCTGTTCGGCCTCTTCCTGCCGGGCGGCATCGGGCCCGACCTGGTGCTCTGCTACAACCTGGTCCGCTCCGCCGAGAAGAAGGAGGACGTCCTGAGCGCCGTAATCTTCATCCGGATATCCGTGCTCTTCATCATGGTGCTGGTGGCGTTCGTCTGCAGTTTCGCGCCGCTTGTTTCAAACATACGGATTCAACCGGTTACCGGCC
>CAYRPR010000053.1:0-9264 GCA_964425945.1 uncultured Verrucomicrobiota bacterium
GAGCGGCTGGGCATGCCGCTGGATCGACAGGGACGCGTCGTGGTGGAAGGCGATTTGAGCCTGAAAAATCATCCGGACGTTTTCGTGCTCGGCGACCAGGCGCATGTCGCAACGGACAACGGACCCCTGCCCGGTCTCGCCCCGGTGGCCATGCAACAGGGCATCCATTCCGCGCGCATGATACGGCACTCGATCGACGGAAAACCGCGGCATGCCTTCCGCTACCGGGACAAGGGCTACATGGCCACCATCGGCCGCAAGAGGGCGGTCGCGCAACTGCATCGCATGCGGTTCACGGGATTCCCGGCCTGGTTGATGTGGCTGGGCGTTCACATTTATTATCTTATCGGCTTCAAAAACCGGTTCTTCGTTCTATACCAGTGGGCCTGGTCGTACTTCAGTTATCAAAAGGGCGCGCGATTGATCGTGAACAAGGAATGGCACAGTTATCGGACGCATACGCAGACAAAATGAGCACACAAGACCATGCCGATACCTATGCCGCGCATGACGCATTGCGCGAGCAGAAGGCGGTTGCACACAGCGAACGAATGGGTTGGACCCTGTTGCGCCATGCCGATATTCTGCGCGCGCTCCATGATCACGAAACGTTCAGCAACCGCGTCTCACACCACTTGTCCGTTCCCAACGGCATGGACCCGCCCGAGCACACCGCCTACCGGCGCCACATCGAACCCTATTTCGGACCGGATCGCATGGCCGCCTTCGAGCCCGAATGCCGTTCGATGGCCGCCGCGCTGGTGCGTCAAGCCCTGGCGGCGGGACCGGAGGTGGAAATGCAGTCGGCCTTGGGCTTTCCCTTCGCGGCGCGCGTGCAATGCCGCTTTCTCGGCTGGCCGGAGGATATGGAACAGGCCCTGCTGGACTGGGCGTCGCGCAATTTGGCAGCCATCCGCGACCTCGACCGCGCGGCGCTGGCGGAAAATGCACACCGGTTCGAAGACCTGATCCAAAAGCAACTGCAGATCCGGCGCGACGCCGGCGCGCGGCCGGGAGACGATCTGACGGCGCGCCTGATGTCCGAGCAGGTCAATGGGCGGGATCTGCTCGATGAGGAGATCGTCAGTATCCTGCGCAATTGGACGGCGGGTGAGATCGCGACCATTTCCGCATCCGTCGGGATTGTCGCCCTCTACCTGGCCGCGCATCCGGGTATTCAGCAGGCCCTGCGCGCCGATCGCTCCCGCATTCCGTATGCGGTGGATGAAATCCTGCGTATCCAGGGACCGCTGTTGACTAATCGCCGGAAGACCGTCTGTCCGGCTCATATCGGCGGGCGGGATATTCCCGCGGGCGAACGGGTGACGATTTACTGGACGGCGGGCAACCGGGACGGTCGCGCCTTTGACGAGCCCCTCGCCTTCCGCTGGGATCGCGATCCAAAAAAGAATCTGCTGTACGGCGCGGGTATCCATGTTTGTCCCGGCGCGCCGCTGGCCCGCATGGAATTGCGTCTCATCGTCGAGGAACTGCTTGCGCAGACCCGCGCCCTGACGCGCGCGCGGGATCGCGTGCCCGTCCCCGCGGACTTTCCGCTGGGCGGCTACGCCGCCGTCTGGATCAAGCTGGACGCAAAATGAGCATGAGCGATACCCCTCAAAATCCAAGTGCGGAAACGGTACGCGCGGCATGCCTGAAGGCCGCACAGGAAGCTTATGAAGACGCAGGCATGAGAGGCCTGTGCCCGGAAGGATGCTGGGAACTCGCGCTCGACGCCATCCGCTCGCTGGACCTCACCCGGCTGAATGATCTGGGGACGGAGAAGTAGTGGCATGACAAAGGGACAGAGTAATTGTGGCTGGTGACGGGCAGGACTCGGACGCTTCACATTGCGCACCAACAGATTACATCATCCTGCCCGCCCCGCCACTGTTTCTCTGTCCCTTTGCGGCCTTCCGCCACTGTTTCTCCGTCCCTCTTCGTCGTCTAGCCATCCAGGCATTCGCGCACCGAGGCCAGCAGCCGGTCGGAGGGACAGGGTTTCGACAGGAACCGCTCGTTGGCCAGCAATTCCAGTTCACGGCCGGCGATCTCAGCGCTGTATCCGCTGATATAGATGACGCCTAAACCGGGCCGTTCGGCCTTCAGCGAGCGGGCCAGTTGGAGTCCTGTGATACCACCGGGCATGACCAAGTCGGTTAAAAGCAAGGCGATCTGATGTCCGTGCATCTGCCACAGGGTCGCCCCTTCAGGCCCGGATGAGGCCTCGAGCACCCGATACCCCTGCCGTTCCAGCGTGACGCGCGTAAGCATGCGAACACCGGGGTCATCCTCCACCAGCAGAATGGTCTCGGTCCCGCCACGCCTTTCGGCCGATCCGCCGCCATCGGATTCGGCGATCGCGTCAACCGCACTGGCGGGAAGAATCACTTCGAAACGGGTGCCCCTGTCGGGTTCGCTGTGTACCTCGACCCAGCCTCGATGCTGTTTGATAATGCCGAACACCGTGGCCAGCCCCAAACCCGTCCCCTTCCCAGGCTCCTTTGTCGTGTAGAACGGCTCGAAAATATGCGGCAGAACATCGGCGGGTATACCACTGCCGGTATCCGTGACACTGAAGACCACGTATCGGCCCGGCGTGGCGTCGGTGTGGCGCTGGGCATAGGCATCATCCACCACCCGTGGGGAGGTCGCGATAGTCAATCGCCCGCCGCGCAGCATGGCATCGCGAGCGTTCACGGCCAGATTCATCAGGACCTGATCCAGCATACCGGGATCGGCATGCGCCAGGAGAGGTTTCGGATTCAAGGACAACTCCAATCGGATGTCCTCGCCGATGATCCGTTGAAGCATCTTGGACAGACTCGCGATGGTTTCGTTAATATTGATTCTACTCGGTTGCATGGCGGTACGCCGGCTGAATAACAACATCTGACGGGTCAGCGCGGCAGCGCGTTCGGCCGCCGCACGCACCTCATTCAATCCCTCTTTGGTTTCCGCCGAAAGGTCGTCGTCGAAAGCCATCAGTTCCACTTGCATCATGATGACCGTGAGGATGTTGTTAAAGTCATGGGCCACCCCACCGGCGAGCTGGCCGATCGCTTCCATCTTCTGCGCCTGGCGCAATTGATCCTGCAACTCGCGTTGTTCGGTTACGTCGCGGGAATTCACGATAATGAAAACGGCCCCGGACGGATCGGGCATATTGCGGCCAATCGATTCCAGCACGCGCCAGTGTCCGTTGCGATGGCGGACCCGGTATTCGATCGAAACCGGTTGGCCCGGCTGTTCCACGGTGCGTCGGATCGCCTCTTTAGCCTTCGGGAGATCGTCGGGATGTACCCACTCGAAGGCCTCATGCCCCATCATCTCCTCCGGAGGAAATCCCAGGATGCGCTCGCTCGACGGTCCCTGAAAGCGAATGATTCCGTGTTCATCCACAACGGTAATCAGGTCGGAGGCGTTCTCGATCAGACGCCGGAACCGGGCCTCGCTGGCGGCCAGCTTTTGTTCCGTGCGCTTGTGGCCGTTGATCTCCTCCTGCAGCTTCAGATTGGCATCCTCAAGCGCCGCCGTACGTTCACGGACACGTTGTTCGAGCAATTGGTTCGCCTGGCGCAGGCTTTCGTACAGCTTGACCTTGCTGACGGCGGCGGCGACGCGGTAGGCGATGGAGGCCAGAAACTCCAACTCCTCATCGCCGTAGTCGCGCACCGAGCGGTCCAACGCATACAAAACGCCGGAGACCTCGCCATCCACCAACAGGGGGAATCCGGCATAGGCCTGCAGACCGAATTCCGGGAGCATCGGATTGGCGGTAAACGGATCCAGCCGGATATCCGAAACGATGAACGGTTTTCTGTTATCGACGATCCAGCGCGTCGCGCCGTGCGACTGCCGAACCCGCCGGCTGGCGGCACTGGCCGGCTGGCCGGGAACCGTGGAGGCGCTGACCACGAACTTCATGGCGGCCTCGTCCCAGAGAATGATGCTGGCCGCGTCGGCAGGCAGGAGATCGGTGACGATGCGCACGGCGCGACCCATTACGCCGTTCAGCTCGTGCGGTTGATTGATCGCAAGTTCGATTTCGGCGAGCGCCTTGTTTCGGCGCGATATGCGCTCCAATTCCATTGCGTTCATTCAGCCCCGCTCCCGTTGGCCGTGATGGGCCCATACTAGATCAGTGCCGACCCGCGGACAACTGTTATGACGGATGAAATTTCTCCCCGTTCCACCCGGATTTGGTTATAGTTGAGTACGTCGTTGTGGGGAGAGACCTATGCTGGACCAAGTCATTGTATTCACCGTGCTGGCCGCCGCCCTGGTCCTGTTCATCTGGGGCCGATGGCGCTATGACGTCGTGGCCCTGACGGCCATGATGGCCGTCGTGCTGACGGGCATCGTTTCGCCCGACGACGCCTTCCGCGGATTCGCCCATCCCGCCGTCATCACCGTCGCCGCCGTGCTTGTCATCAGCCGCGGTCTATCCAATGCCGGCGCCGTTGACCTGGTAGCAGGCTGGCTGTCTTATGTTCCCAAGCATCCCATTCTCCAGGTCGGCGCGCTGACCATCGTGGTCGCGGTCTGTTCGGCGTTCATGAACAATGTCGGCGCACTCGCCCTGTTGATGCCTGTCGCCATCCGCATGGCACGGGAAAACAATCATCCGGCGTCGCTACTGCTCATGCCGTTGGCGTTCGGCTCCCTGCTCGGCGGAATGGCCACCATGATCGGCACGCCGCCGAATATCATCATCGCGATGTTTCGCGCCAGGAACGGCGGCGAGCCGTTCGGCCTGTTCGATTTTTCGCCGGTCGGCGCCGCCATCGCACTGGCCGGCATCCTGTTCATTTCCCTGATCGGCTGGCGCTTTCTCCCGACGCGCAAGGGCGAGGCTTCGCCCGATGAACTGTTCGAGATCGAGGATTACCTGACCGAGGTGAGCGTCCCCGAGAAGTCCAAACTGGCGGGCAAGATGATCCGCGAGATCGGGCAGTTGACCGAAGCGGAAGTAACAGTCATCGGGTTGGTGCGAAACGAGAAGCGCCTTGCCCTGCATTCAATGTACGACACGATTCTGGCGGGCGATGTCCTGATCGTAGAGGCCGACTCGGATGCCCTGAAGCAATTCTCAAACGACGCCGGACTGGAGCTGGCGGGCAGCAAGGAACTGACCGGCGAATTCATCAAGTCGGATGAAATCAACATCAGCGAAGCGGTGGTCCTCCCCGGCTCGCGCATGGTCGGACAGACCGCGCGATCATTGAGCTTACGTTTTCGGCACGGGATCAATCTGCTGGCCGTGGCTCGCCAGGGACAGCGACTGCACGAGCGCTTGAGCGCGATTCGATTCCGGGAGGGCGATGTCCTGTTGTGGGAGGGACCGTCCAGCGCCATCCAGGACGCCCTGACGGAATTACACTGTCTCCCGCTCGCCAAACGCAATCTGACGATCGGTCAGCCGCGTCGTCTGATCATGGCGCTCGCGCTGTTCGGCGCGGCCATCGCCTGCACACTGTCCAATCTGCTTGCGCTGGAGGTGGCCATGGTCGGCGCGGCGTTGCTGATGGTGTTGCTCAATATTGTTCCTGTCCGGCAAACGTATGAGAGTATTGACTGGCCGATCATCATTCTGCTGGGCGCGATGATCCCGGTGGGACAGGCGCTGGAAATCTCGGGCGGGGACCGCATGATCGCGGACGGCCTGCTCCATGCGGGACAAGCCTGGCCCGCCATCGTAACGTTGACGGTCCTGATGCTGGTAACCACGGCGCTCTCCAACGTCATCAACAACGCCGCCGCCGCGGTCCTGATGGCGCCGATTGCCTTTGGTCTCGCCTCCGGATTGAGTGTATCGCCGGATCCCTTCCTGATGTCGGTGGCCGTGGGGGCCTCGTGCGCGTTTCTGACCCCGATCGGCCACCAGTCCAATACGCTGGTCATGGGACCGGGCGGGTACCGCTTCGGCGATTACTGGAAACTGGGTCTTCCCCTGCAGGTCATCATCCTCGCGGTCGCCATCCCCCTGATCCTGCTCGTATGGCCGATGTGAGCATGTGCATTTTTTGTATAACGATCAGCCGGTCCCTACTGATCCATCGCAGAAATCAGGCCTTTTTCGTGTTGGCATGAAACCAGCTATCCAGCTCCCCATGAAAAAATCACAGGGAGATCCGATATGAAGAAATGCAGATACGTTCTCTTCGCAGTCGTGGGTGCCGTCCTGTTTCTGGTCGGATTGGACTATGCCTATTCGGTTCTGACCCGGATCCGATATACGAAATGGGAGGCCGGGATCGCGCGGGACGCCCAGGGTGTGCGCGTGGATTTTGCCCCGTATCAGGTCGGCGAGGGCGACGTGGGCATCCTGTTCGTTCATGGATTCGCATCCTCCCCCGCCCTCTTCACCAGGATGGCGCGGACGTTGGCGGATGCGGGGTATGCGTGCCGCGTATTGCGCTTGCCGGGCTTCGGCGAGCCGATCGAGCAAAGCGCCCGAATACGGGCGGATGACTGGCTCGATCACGTGGGAAGGGAGCTGGAGATACTGCGGCGCAAGCACGATCGCGTCTTCATCGTCGGCCATTCCATGGGGGGTACCATTGCCCTGTTAACCGCGCAAGCCAACCCGGAGCATGTCCAGGGCCTGATACTGCTGGGGCCGCTCTTCGATGTCTCAAGGAGGAGAAGCCCGATGGTTCCGCCGCGCAAATGGTTTCAAATCAGCGAGCGTTTGATGCTGTTCACAGAGATCTTTGAGACGGCCTTTCCGATTGATGCGGTGGATCCCGCGGTCAACAAACTGGAGCAGCGGGACCTGTTTCTGCCACGTACCATCTATGCGGAGATGTTTGAGATATCGGATCGAGCGAATGGCCTGGAGCGCTTGCACGATATCCCCCTGCTGGTCATTCTGGCGACGGAGGATAAGGTCGTCAATAATCGGGCCACGGAAGCGTTCTTTCGGGATGCCCCCCATCCGGATAGTGTGATTCATCTCCACACGTCCGGCCATGTCATTCCGCTGGACCGGGGTTGGGAGGAAGTCACCAAACGGGTTGTGGGGTTCATCCGGGATCGGGAGTGAGGCGGGCCGCTTGATGCGTGCCAGCCCGCATCCGCAAGGACTCCAGCGTGGCATCCCGACCGCGAAGCGGGTCGGGATGGAGGCGCGGACCGGATTCGAACCGGTGAATACAGGTTTTGCAGACCCGTGCCTTACCACTTGGCTACCGCGCCGTTCTGTGACCGATAGTAAAATAGGCGGTATTCGGACAATTGCCAGTAAAATCTTCCTTACGTATTCCGAAGACCTGCTATATAATAACGTTATGACGCGTATCAGGTGGAGGTCCCGATATATTCCGATCATCGCGTGGGCGGCTATCAGCCTGCCCTTGATTATTACGTCTTGCGCGTCTCGATCGGAACGAAGGCAGATCGCGCAACAGCGGCAGGAAATCGCAACGGAACGCGCTCAAGCGGGCCGCATCCTGATTCCCGAATCGGCCGTTCGGCTCCGGAACGACCAAGCCCACCCCCCCTTTTCCATACGTCAAACGTTCACCTGGCACGCCTTCGGAAACATCTGGCGATTGCTCGTCGTGGATCCCCGGGCGGAATATGCCGGATTCGACGTGAAAGTGCCGTACGATCTCCATCGCAAACGGCGACACATGATTCTTTTTTTTGAGTTGTGGCCGATCACCGCCGGGGACCATCTCGCGATCGCATTGCTGGACGGTGGCGCGCGGGGGAACCGCATGCTGGCGCCGTTGGCCCTGGCGCCCTATGAAGCCGATGTCCGCCGGTTTAATAAACCCGGATGGAGCAGCTACGCGATCCCGCTCACGGAATTCAAGGAGGCCTACCCGCTGGACGACACGTCCGAACAGGGCGGTGCGTTCGATTGGCGCGATGTGTCGGGCGTACGCATAATCCGGCTCAACACCGAAGAGGGCTCTCCGTCCCAGTTTACCATTGAGAACCTCTGTTTCACACCCCATACGTGGATCGATGAGCGCTGATTCCACTGGAGCGGTGACCGCATGACCGTTGCGCACTGGATACTGATGGCGCTCTCCGCGCTGAGCCTGCTGGAGTCCGTCTGGGGCATGACCGCCCCCGTCTCGCTGAAGAGGTCGGTGATGAACCTTCTGTCGGAAGCCCCGCCCGATCCCGCGCGCTGGGGCTGGGGATTCACCATCGGCACGCTGATCCTGTGGGGCGTCGCGATCACGGGAGCCTTGTGGGCGCACCGCGCCCTGTTCGTGGTCGGCGTATTTTTCATGCTGCTGGCATGGTTGTCATTCCGGCCCGGCTTCGTTGAGCGACTGCTTTCGTTCTGGATCGTTCACCGCCCCTATTGGGCCATCCGCCTGTTCTACGCCGTGGAGTTCATGCTGGCGGCGGGACTGATGGCCCTGGCGTGGAGCGGGAAATAAAGTCAGGCCGTTTCGGCCCCACGACCCCTGTTTGAACAGACTGAGGAGGGGGTGTCACACAGCCAAGAATGAATGCAGGAGCCGATTGCGCGTCCGAAAATCAAGACACGTCGAATTCGATCCAGCTTTCGTCGATCGACGTGCAGGGGCACATCTCGAGATTGAACCGGATGTTCTCGCGCAGGGCGTCCAGCGCGTTGGCCGGGCTGAATCCACGGGAGGACAGCCCCAACTCCGGACATTCGGCGAGATACTCGCCGCCGTCCGCTTCTATGTTGACGGTGTACTTCATGCGCCTCTAAAAAAACCTGCCCCGGGAATGACGTCTTGTCAAGAGCTCCATGGGCAATTACGCAGGTCAGGAGACCCGGCCTGCGGCGCCGCGCGGCATGAGAGGCCGATCCGGCATGCCGGTTTGATTTTGCGTGCAGTTTGACGCCGTATCTTTCATGATTTGGATAGAAAGGAAAACCGCATGAGCGCAAAGGGAAAAGACTCGGCCGGCGGAGCCTCGGAACCCGAAGCCATGGACTTCGAGAAGGCGTTGGCCCGCCTGGAATCGATTGTGAAGGATATGGAAGGCGGCTCGCTCAGTCTGGAGAAGATGATGGCGCATTTCGAGGAGGGCTCCAAACTCGTCACATTCTGCTCCGACAAGCTCAATGAAGTCGAGCGCAAGATCGAACAGCTGATCAAGAAGGGTGACGCCGTCACGACGGAGCCTTTCGAGCCGCCGCCACTGAATCCCGACCATGCTGAATAGATCCGTAACCAGCGTCGTCTATAGCTCCGTATAGAACGGAGAGGATTCAGATATGCATAAACCATGGAATCGGCTTCCCGGCCTGCTGCTCTGCGT
>CAYRPR010000054.1:0-9211 GCA_964425945.1 uncultured Verrucomicrobiota bacterium
CAACCGACCCCATTCCTCCAATACGAGAATCCATCGGCGCGATCCGTCGCGATATCCACGTCGGCGGATCAATGGACCGCCCACCACCCGATGCAACGACGCGGGACGATATTCGTGCTGGATATCCGCACGCTCGACGTCCCGATCGGCCGGTATGAATACAAATTCATCGTGGACGGCCAGTGGGAATCCGGCCCCAACCGCGTCTTCTTCGTCAATGAGCAGGGCCTGCTGGTGCGCCCTTCGGAACTGGTACACCGCGCCACGGTGGAAGACTGGAACGTCATCGATCTTGCGCTGTCGCAGGGGATCCGGCAAACGGATCGGATCCGTGTTCGACTTCAGCCGGAAGTTCCCGTACGGGAAATTCGGATGACCACGCCCTCCGAGGAGGGATTCGCGTCGGGCTATGTGATTCACGGAGCCACGATCACCTTCTACTTTAATCCGGATGTGTACAACATCCCGATTTCCCCATCCGACCAGGTCGTCGTGGCCGGCAACTTCAATGACTGGGATGCGCAGGGCCGCGGCGGCGCGTTTCAACTCCATGATCGCCACCGGAACGGCATCTGGGAAATGACGATGCAACTGAATGCGTTGCGTCCGCCGCCCGGTCACCGTCATCTCGAGTTCAAGTTTGTGATCAACGGACAACAATGGCTGGTTCCGCCCCCCTCGGCGCGGAATCGGCGGGATGACGGCCACGGCAACGTCAATCTGCGCATCGATCCCGCAGACGGCGCGGGACGAAGCCTGCGGATCATTACGGAGGAGCCGCTGGAGTTGTCCCAGAACTACATCGTGATTCTGGACGGACTGGACGATCGCACGGCGTACAACATGACGTCGCCGGGCAAGGTCCTCGATACAATCTATTCCGACAAGGAGCTGGGCGTCGTATTGGACCGGACCAACAACGCCACCACCTACCGCCTGTTCGCGCCGCGCGCGCGCAGCGTGCATTTGAGTCTATACGACACGCACCAATACGCGCTGCATGAGCCGGAGTTCCGCCGCCTGGAGCCGGTCGAGCGATACCCCATGTGGAAGGACGAAGCCGACGGCGTATGGGAGATCTCCGTGCTCGGACTCGATATCGGACGCTACTACTCCTTCAACGTGGACGGCCCGGACGGTGAAGGCGAGAATTTCTACCCGGAAGCCAATATCGGCGATCCCTATGCGCGCGCCGCCGCGGGCGACTCGGATTACAACAACATAGTGATCGACCCCGACGCCACCAACCAGTGGTTCGGAGGGTGGACGGACCATGCGTACCAGACCCCACCGCACCAGGATATGGTGATCTACGAGGTGCATGTCCGGGACATGACCATGCACCCGTCCTCCAGAGTGCCGCCCTCCCTCCGCGGCAAGTACGCGGGTATTCTGGCCACCGAAGGTACGGGAACGGGCATCGATCACATCCGCGACATGGGGTTCAACATGATCGAACTCCTCCCGATCGCCGAATTCCACAACAACATCGACGAATACAACTGGGGATACGCCTCCGTCTTCTTTGCCGCGCCGGAGGCGTCCTACGGCCGCGCGCCGACCACCGGATCGCAATATTACGAATTCAAGCATCTGGTGAATGGATTGCACCGGCGGGGGTTGGGCGTGATGCTCGACGTGGTATACAACCACATCGGCCATCCGAACATCTTCAGCCTGCTTGACCGGAAGTACTATTTCCGTCTCAACCCGGACTATACCTACAGCAATTTCAGCGGTGTCGGCAACGATGTGCGCAGTGAGGCGCCCATGATGCGCCGGTTCATCGTCGATGATGTGCTGTACTGGATGCGCGAGCATCATGTCGACGGTTTCCGGTTCGACCTGGCCGAGCTCATTGACATGGAAACACTGCGGCAGATCCGGCGCGAGGCCGTGAAGGTCAATCCCCGGGTGATTCTGGTATCGGAGCCGTGGAGTTTCCGCGGCACGCACAAGTACGAGTTGCACGGGACGGGTTGGTCCGCCTGGAACGATTACTTCCGCAATACGACGCGCGGATTCGTGATGGGGGATCGCGACCTGAACCGTCTCAAACAGGTCATCGTCGGATCCACCGATCTTTGGACGGCCGACCCGCTCCAGTCGGTCAACTACGTTGAAAGTCACGATGACATGGTCCTGGCCGACATCCTGTGCCTGCGGCCGGACCGCGACGGACGCAACCTGCAGTCACGCGATGTCGCGGCCAACCGGCTGGCGGCCACGGTGCTCTTCACGTCGCTGGGCATACCGATGATCCACAGCGGGCAGGAATTCCTGCGCAGCAAGCGCGGCATCAGCAATACCTACAACCGGGGCGATGAGGTCAACGCGTTGCGATGGACCGACCGGGAACGGCCGATGGCCGCGGAGGCCATGCAGTACTACCGCGGACTGGCGCATTTGCGTCGGAGCCCGCAAGGCGCGGCCTTCCGCGTATCGGAGCGCCCCCCATCGAACTACTATCAGTGGATTCATCCGCGAGACGAGCAGGCGGTGGGCTACATCGTCAATGCCCCGCGTCAACATCCGGGGGCGGGCTTTATTGTGCTGCTGAACGGCAGTCCGCAGTCGGTTACGTTCCCGACGCCGATCCCCGCGGGACGCTGGCGCATGATCGGGGACGGACGGCAGATCGTTCCGGATGGTTTGCCGAACACCGAGGCGCTTCAGGGGCCGCTCAATACCAACATCCGCGTTCCGTCGATGTCGTCCGTCATCTTCATGAACGGCTTTTAGGCGCGGATTCCCGGCTGGCGCGCCATTCCGCCATCAGCCGCTTCAACGCCTGCTCTTCCGATGGATGTTTGCCGCCGCGTAGCGGGGCGGTCAGCGCGCGGCCGATGCGCCACGGCGCGGAATTCAGCAATCGTGTGACCTGCTGATCCGTTTCATCGAGCGTCGTCGACGCGCGCCGGGCCGTCCGCGCCGACTCTTCGATCGCGCGTTTCGACTGCGCCGCGCGCGATTCCAGTTCCTCGATCCGCTCCTCGCGCCGCGCAACGAGCGCTTCATGATCCCTCAGGACCGCCATCGCGGCGCCCGACACAGTCGGGTTGAAATCCTGTTCAAACGCGGCGCCCGATCGCAGGGCGTCATACAACTCGATCTGGGATCGCGTGGCCTGACCGCGGAATTGCTCGTCGGTTTCATGTTGCCGGACATGCGTCGCGTCAATCCACTGGCCGATCTCGTCGTCCTCCGGCATGCGCAATCCGATCACTCCGGTCGAGCGCAGGGTCTCGATCAGATCCGCGATACGCGGCTTGGGATCGGCGACCAGGGACTCAAACGAATAGCTGATACGCCGCAAACCCGCGGTATGGGCCAACGCGGATCGCGTGTGGAATTCCCACAAGGCCAGACCGGTTTGCACGGAACAGGCTCCCCGACGGCGAAGCGATCCCGCGATCTGGAGCGGATTGCGCTCCACCATCACGCAGACTGTTTCCGGGAGATGCTCGCGCCAGAGCGGGAAGGTCAGGCTGAAACGCGTGTCCTTGATAAACCAGGGCTGGTAGGCGTCGATCTGGGCGATCAGTCGGTGGATGCGTTCCCGCACCGATCCGCGAAGTTCCGAGGACAGGTGCCTCAGATCGAACTCCGACACGGCGTCCCATCGCCCGCGGGCCAGGCGAATAATCTCGTCGTTGATGGCCTGGACATCCTTCCGCTCCATGGGCCCGAGCGGGTCGCCCGGTTCCGGCGGCGCCGCCTCGTCGGTTTCGCCGAAGTACGCCCCCATCAGCGTCACCACGCCCGCGACGGCCGAGGCGCCGCTTCGGTGCATGCCCATGATGATGATCTGCATCCCGAATCCCTTCAACGACCTGATGTTCGCACGCCATCATACACCATGCCCGGATCGTATAAAGCACATGTTTGGGCGCTGAATTCTTTTCTTTACGGGCACGGGGTATTCCCGCTTAATCCGTTATCGCTTGGAAGGAAAACGTGGACAGAACCCAGAAGATGATGACCATATGCGGCGCCCTGCTGGCGCTGGGGACATCGCTGTGGATCAGCGAGGCCGTGTTCCACCGCGCCCCGATTACGACGGATGAACAGAGCTACCTCTTCCAGGCCCACCTGTTCGCCGAGGGCAAGATCAAGCATCCCGCGCCGATTTTCATCCAGCCGTTCCGCTACCCGATGATCATTCTTGATGAGCGTGTGGGCTGGCTTTCCCGTTATCCGCCCGGACACTCGCTTTGGCTCGCGCCCGGCGTCTGGCTGTCCGAGCCCTATTGGACGGTGGCGCTGGCCGCCGGACTGGGCGTCTTGTTGACCGCATTCGCCGCGGCCCGGATCGGCGGCGCGGTCACGGCCGCGGTGCTGATGCTGCTGCTATCGCCCTATTACGCGTTCACGTACGGAACCTTGTTGAGTCATGTGAGCGGCTTTGTGGCCGCGGCCGGCATGTTGCTGGCCTATATCCGCTGGCAACAGACCGGCCGGAATGCCTGGGCGCTGGCCGCCGGCCTGTTCTGGGCATGGATCTTCTTGAACCGCACCTACACGGCGTTGCTGATGGCGATTCCGTTCGCGGTTGACGCGCTCCTGTACTTGTGGCGCCGCCGGACCGAATGGACCGCGTGGCGCGGCGTGGTCCTGTTCGCCGGCGCGGCCTGCGCCGGCATACTGGCCATCATGATCTACAATTATCTTGCCGTCGGAAACCCACTGAAGATGACGTACCTGTATTATGATGCCACGGACAAACTCGGCTTCGGATTGCGGCATCATGGCCCGGTCTTTCCCGCGCCGAAACCGGTGGAGCACACGCTGGCCAAGGGGTTGGGCGATTTATGGACCAACGTACTTCAACTGGACCGCTGGATGTGGGGATTCCGGGGCGGCCTGCTCGTCTGGCTCGGCCTGACATGGGTCGGCTGGTCCAGGCGGTGGAGTCTGTTGATGATCGCCTCCATGCTGTCCGTGTGGCTGGGTTACATCCTGTTCTGGTATCCCGGCTGGAATGAGACCGGTCCCAACTACTTCTTCGAAATCTATCCGGCGATGATCCTGACGGCCTCCATGGGCATCGCGGCTCTCGCCCGCCGCTTTCGACAACGGCCGCGCGCGCGGCTCGCGATCGCCGCCGCCGGTCTGGTTATCTGGTCCGGCGCCGCGGTGGCGTTCGGCCTGCGCGAAGGTCGCATCCAGCGCGAGTACCTCCGTCCGCGCGATCAGATTCTGGACCTCTTTCGCGACGCGCCGCCGCGCTCGCTTATTTTCACCACCAGTCATCTGATTCAGGAAGTCTGGCCCAATCACGATCTCGCCTTCAATCCCCGGGGACTGAAGGGCGACGTGATCATTGCCCGCTCGCTGGAAGCGTCGGACCGCGCGCTGATCCGCTATTTCAAGGACTACACGCCCCTGCGCATATCCCAGTCCGGCTCGACATTCCATCTGGCGCCGCTGGAAGAGCAGGCGCCTTTCCGGGTCGATGTCCCGATCCGGTCTCTGCATCGCCTGACCGGTCTCGACGAGTACGATCCGGAACAGGACAATCGGATCATCCGCGTGGCACGCGACGGCGAGCACGAGGCCGGCAAGCTTCTCTTCGGCCGGTATTACGCGATTTATCCCGGACGGTTCGCCGTGGAGTTCGATGTGCGGGCGCGGCCGGACGCCTCCGGCGCGCCGGTCGTGACGCTCGAGGTCGCCGCGAACAAGGGCATGGACGTGCTCTTGTCGCGCTCCATGGATCGCGAGGACGAGTGGACAACGGTGCGACTGGAACTGGATAACGACGCGTTCATCGAGATCGAACCGCGCGCGATCTTTCACGGTTCCGGCGACGCGCAGGTTGCCGCCGTTCGCGTCATGGAAATCGAGTGAGGGCTATAAAAGCCCCCTCACGAGGTTCAACACGCTCTCGACCGTGTCCTCCACCGACAAATGGGTCGTATCCACGACCAGTTCCGAATGGGCGGGTTCCTCGTACGGATCGTCAACACCGGTAAACCCCTTGATCTCTCCCCGCTCCGCCTTCGCATAAAGCCCCTTGGGATCCCGTTGTTTGCAGACCTCGATATCGCACTTTACGTAGACTTCGACATAACCCTTGTCGGGGAACAGCGAGCGCACAAACGCGCGATCCTCCTCGTAGGGGGCGATGAAGGAGCAAATCACCACCTGACCCGCGTCATACAGCAGGCGCGCGGCCTGTCCCACCCGCCGGATATTGGCGCACCGATCCTCCTTGGAGAATCCGAGATCGGCGCACAGGCCATGGCGCACATTGTCACCGTCGAGACGAAATACCTGCCGCCCCTCCTCGAACAGCGCGCGCTCCACATACCGGGCAATGGTCGATTTGCCGCTGCCCGATAACCCGGTCAGCCACAGACACAGCGACCGGTGCGTGTTGCGTCGTTCCCGCTCGGGCAGTGTCACGAGACTCTGATCCCACGTGATATTGGTCGCCTTCCCCTTGGCCAACTGCGGTTCGCCGCTTTCCCGGCGAAGCTCCTTGAGCGTTTCCTTCGTCGTATAGCGGATCATGCCCGCGCCGACGGTGCGGAACGAGGACGGATCGATCAAGATGAACCCGCCGGTTTCCCGGTTGCGGTCGTACGGATCAAAGAACAGCGGCTGGGCGGCGGTGAAGCGGACGCGTCCGATTTCATTCAGCGCCAGCCGATGCGTCGGCGAACGATGCAGGGTGTTTACGTCCATCCGGTACAGGACTTCATTCACATGCACCTTGGTGATGCGGGTCGTGTGCTGAAGCAGGTAATCGCCGCCCTGATTCAAACCATGCACCTCGTCCATCCAGCACACATAGGCGTCGAACTCCTGGTCCATCTCCGGCAGGTTGTGACTGCGAACGATCATGTCGCCGCGACTGATATCGATCTCATCCTCGAGTGTCAGGACCGCCGACTGGTGCGCGTACGCGTCCTGCACGGACTTTCCGGCCACCTGGACCTCCCGGACCCTGGAACGCCGCAGGGACGGCAGTACGGTGATCTGCTCGCCGACCCCGATCGTGCCCGATGCCACCCGGCCCGCAAATCCACGGAAATCCTGGTGCGGCCGGATGACATACTGGACCGGGAACCGGAAATCGACCAGGTTACGCCCGCCGGTGATCATCACCTCTTCCAGGAAATGCAGCAGGGGCCATCCGTCGTACCACGGCATGTTCCGTCCCGCCGCGACCACGTTGTCACCCTTCAGGGCCGAGATCGGGATGAACGTCAGGTCATGCACATTCAGCTTATCCGCGAAGCCGGAGAACTCTTCGACCAGCTCGCGGAACCGCTCCTCGGAGTAGTCGACCAGATCCATCTTGTTGACGGTCACCACCACATGCGGAATGCCGAGGAGGGAGGCGATGATCGCATGCCGGCGGCTTTGCGGCAGGATCCCCTTGCGGGCGTCCAACAGGATCACGGCGAGGTCGGCGGTGGACGCCCCGGTCACCATGTTGCGCGTGTACTGTTCATGACCGGGCGTATCGGCAATAATAAATTTGCGTTTCGGCGTGGAGAAATAGCGGTAGGCCACGTCGATGGTGATGTTCTGTTCCCGCTCGGCGCGCAGGCCGTCGGTCAGCAGGGCCAAGTTCACCGACTCCTCCCCGCGCAAGCGGCTGGCGCGTTCCAGCGCGTCCATCTGATCCTGGAAGATCTGCTTGCTGTCGTACAGCATGCGCCCGATCAGCGTGCTCTTGCCGTCGTCGACGCTGCCGGCGGTCGTGAAACGCAGGAGATCGCGATCTTTCTCCGTATGGGGCGACATCAGAAGTAGCCCTCCTTCTTCCGATCTTCCATCGCGGCCTCGCTACGGCGGTCGTCGGCGCGACTGCCCCGCTCCGTCACGCGCGTGGCGGCGATCTCGCGAATGATATCGGCCACGCACGTCGCCTCGGACTCCGTGGCGCCGGTGCAGGTCGCGTCACCGATGGTGCGGAAACGCACGCGCGCGGTTTCCCACCGCTCGCCGTCCAGCAGGGTGATGTGCGGCGACCGAGCCAGGATCACGTCACGCCGGCGCACGATCTCGCGCTCGTGCACGAAGTAGAGCGACGGCATCGGGATATCTTCCTGTTCGATGTACTGCCAGACATCGAGTTCCGTCCAGTTGCTGATCGGAAATACGCGAAAATGTTCGCCGGGCCGTTTCAGCCCGTTGAACAGGTGCCACAATTCCGGGCGTTGATTCTTGGGGTCCCACTGGCCGAACCGGTCGCGCAACGAGAAGAACCGCTCCTTCGCGCGCGCCTTTTCCTCGTCGCGCCGTCCGCCGCCGATGGCGGCATCGAACTGAAACTCCTTGATCGCGTCGAGCAGGGTGACGGTCTGCAGCGCGTTCCGGCTGGGATTCGGCCCCTCCTCCTCGCGTACGCGCCCCCGGTCAATCGAATCCTGCACCGTGCGCACGATGAGCTGGGCGTCGATCTGCTTCATCCATTCATCGCGGTATGCGAGGGTTTCCGGGAAATTGTGTCCGGTGTCGATATGCATCAGCGGAAACGGGATCCGGCCCGGTAGAAACGCTTTGCGCGCGATGTGCGACATGACGATCGAATCCTTGCCGCCGGAGAAGAGCATGACGGGCCGCTCGAACTGGGCCGCCACCTCGCGCATCACGTAGATGGCCTGCGACTCCAGCCACTCCAATGTGTTCATCCGATATGCCGTCATGCGTAGCGTCCTCGGCCATCCACCAGGAACCAGGGGTTCCGGAGATCGGGTTTGTTGTAGATCAGCGGCGCGCCTTCCGGGTGCGTCCGCACGGATACGCCGCAGGCCGCGCATACCGCGTGACCCGCCGCCGTATCCCATTCCATCGTCGGCGCGAATCGCGGATACAGATCCGCCGCACCTTCCGCAACGAGGCAGAGTTTGAGGGCGCTACCCGCGGAAATCAATTCCAGATTCGGATGCGACTGCCTCAAATCGTCTATGAAGGATTCCGTATCCGGACTCCTGTGCGAACGGCTGGCGACGACGGTAAACGGGCGCGACGTCGCGTCATGCGGCAGGGCCACCGCCCGGGCGGTCACATCCGGCCACTCCGACGGCAAGGGTTCCGCCGGGGTCCAATCCAACCGGAATGCGCCCACGCCGGCCGCGCCCAGATACGAGCGCCCCAAGGCCGGGGCGAGGACCACGCCCGCCGCCGGTTCTTTCCCGCTCAGGAAGGCGATGTTCACCGTGAATTCATCGTTGTACTTGATGAATTCCTTGGT